>NZ_JBFTXJ020000002.1:0-300000 GCF_041379945.2 Aneurinibacillus sp. REN35
ACAAACTCTTTTCCCGAAAAAGGCGCCTCTTTTTCGTTTTTTATTTACTTTTTTTAGCTAATCAACACTCGTGATTTAATGTTTAAAGCATCAAACGTCCCGCTAGGTATTATCTATATGACATTTGCTTCTATGTCAATCTCATTTATTGGAACAGCACTTTACACAACGGTAATTAAATACGCAGCAAAGGAACTAACCGGTTCAGCTATAGGGCTGGTGAGTTTCGGTGGACAAATAGCCGGGGCTGTCTCCCCAGCAGTTATTGGGTTTGTTATTACCCTTTTTGACGGTTCGTATGATGCTGCATCATGGTTTTTAATTGCCTCTGCATTGGCAGGAGCTATTATGGCATTAACAATTAAAAATAACATTCAAGAAATAAAAAAAGATGCGCCTATAAAGGAATCCATTTGACAAGAGCAGGAGGATTAATAATGAAGTCTGTTACAAGAGATGAGAAAAAGGTTTTTCCCCCACACATGGAAGATCTTATTACTAAAGATAATTGGTTTACCTCTCAAAAAAATGTTCAATGGTATTGTCAAAACGATGAGTTGGGTCCAAGTCGTATCATATGGAGAGGAAATCGACAAGCAACCTCACTATTGTATGCTGAAAAAGGATTGGATTTAGATGTATTTGGAAATGAGGATGAAGAGTCCGTCTTAGATTATCTTAAAAGAACAAATACAGATGCTTTTTTGGTGATGCATAAAGGGAAAATTGTCTACGAAAATTACTTTAATGGATACAAACCTTACCAGCTCCATGCAATAAACTCTGCCACAAAATCTTTTATTGGTTTAATTATTGGTGTGCTTTGGCATGAAGGGGAGTTAGATTTAGATAAAAAATCTTCCTTCTATATTCCTGAATTGGAAGGCACCGGGCTTGGCGATGGAACTATTCAGCAGTTGATGGATATGCAAGTTCCAGTAAAATATATGGAAATAGATACACCGATGGGGATAGGGAGAGGGACCCTCATTTTTATAGCAGCAGGGGCAATGCCCAAGCCAGATAACTATAATGGGCCGGAAAATCTATATGAGGTCATGTTATCTAGCAAGAAAGATAAGCCATCAGGTGCTTCATTTTATTATGAAAATGGCCAAACAGAAGTATTGGGGTGGATTGCTAAGCGATTAACAGGTAAAAATATAGCAGAATTAATACAAGATACGATCTGGTTCAAGCTCGGAGCAGAAGAAAACGCTTCAATGCAATTGGATCCGATTGGTACGGATGTTGCTAACTGTGGTATGCGGGCTACATTACGTGATTTGGCACGTTTTGGGGAAATGATGCTTAATTATGGTTATTATAATGACCAACAAATTATTCCTGAGCGAATTATAAGAGAAATACAAAAAGGCAGTAATAAAGAATATTTTGAAGCAAGTGATTTTGGATATCTTTCTGGATTTTCTTATCACAATCAGTGGTGGGTTAATCATGACCCATTTGACGGATATTCAGCCCACGGTCGTTTCGATCAACGCATATATATTGCACCAAAAGCTGATACCTTGATTGTGAAGCTATCTTCCTATCTTCCGCAGAAATATGAGACAGAAGTTTTTCAGACTATAACAAAGTATTTAATGCAGCAATAGAAAATTATAAGTAAAAACCACAATACCATGTGTATACGCAGGATATTGTGGTTTTTTGTTGTTCTTCTACTGTTGTTGCCATTGAATTATGCTGATCAGCTAAAACAAGAGAGAGTACAAAGGCGGAAGCAGAAGGGAGGTCAGCACAGCCGCAAGTCCCATCGCTACTCCTGCCACGGCCCCGGCCAGTTCATCGGTGGATGCGGCCTGAGCGGCTCCCTGTCCGTGTGAGATCGTTCCCATCGCCAATCCGTATGCGAAGGGGCTGCGGATGCCAGCTTTATTCATTATCCACGGACCGAGCATTGTTCCGATGGTACCCGTCAACACAACAAAGGCGGCACTAAGTGCTGGGGAGCCGCCAATAATGCGTGTAATTTCAAGTGCGATAGGCACTGTGACGGATTTTGTGCTGAGAGAGGCGACAATTTCATCAGAGAGACGAAGTGCCTGTGCGATGAATATGACAGATATGATCGTTGATAATAAACCTGCGAACAGGCCGACAAGGGCCGGCAAGCTGTATTTACTGATCAATTGTCGATTTTTATACAGCGGAACTGCGAGCGCAACCGTAGCCGGACCGAGAAAGAATGTCATGATGCGTTGGGCCGGTTCGTATTGTGAAAATGATACGTTGCTTATGAGTAGAACCAAGATAATAAGTGCAGTGCTAAAAAATACGGGTGTAGTAAATGGCGATGGGTATTTACGTGCCACTACGCGGCTAAGAAGATAAGCGCCCATCGTTAATAGGATGCTATATAGCGTCACGAGCATACTCATCTTGCTTCTCCTTTCTTTGTTCAAGTACTTGCGATACCCACCCCGTGCACAGCATACCGACCCCGGTGCTTATGAGGATAGCGATGAGGATAGCGGGACCATTGGCTGTAAATAGACCGCCAAAATTCATCAAGCCAACAGCGACCGGAATGAAGAAGAAAGCCAGGTGGCGAATGAGGAAGGAGGCCGCTTGCTCAATCCATGCCAGACGTACAATACCTGTCGCAAGCAAAGCAAATAAAATAATCATACCGATGGCATTTCCCGGAATAGGGAGATGCAGGGTATGAGCCAGAAGGTACCCCGCCTCGTTGATGGCCCATAAGCCGGCAAGCTGCATCAAAACTAGCAGGAATGTTTTCATTTCTCTATCCTCCACTTTTTGATATTTCTTATTTTTTTCTTTAATAATAGCATTGTAAACGAGAGAAGGGTGAATATCTATAGCTTATTCCCTAGATAGGCATGTTGATTGCACACAATGCTTTTCACAAACTTGATATTTACGATACACTAATACTGGGAAGTTGACACAAACCTTATCTATCGCGTACAACAGTATTGTCGGTTGCGGAGGTGAATCAGTATTGGTAGAAGGGGTTTTTTTGCGGATTGACAAGGGTGAGCCGCATACGGAAAGAGAGAGCGTCCCGTTATCGGAAGGGGAGCTTCTACTCGGACGTATCGGCAGGGAGAATAGACCGGATCTTACGTTTGCGAGTCCGTATATCTCCCGTAGACACGCCGCTGTTCGACTTGACAACGGCCAGTTTACAATTACAGATCTAGCGAGTAAGCATGGTGTACAGGTTAATGGCTATGAAATTGAACCAAACCAGCCATACATACTTAAGAACAGTGATAAAATTAACCTCGCCAAAGGGGTTGTTCTGCTTACCTTTATTAATAATAATGAAATTGAGCTTTCACCGACGTTAGAATTTACAAGCCCGTTCATTCAATGGGGAACAGAGGCGGAAGGGTTTATCGTTCATCCGGAGAGACGCGAGATCTTGATTGATGGTAATCCCGTATTTCTATCCGGTAAGCATACAGAACTTGTGATGATGCTGTATGAAAATCGGAATCAGGCGATAAGCTATGATGAGATGAAGGTGCGAATTTGGCCGGAGAGAGCAGTGGAAGGCAGCAGCGACGTGCCCGATGTGGGCAAGGATGAGATCAATGCGCTTGTATACCGCTTGCGGAAGAAGCTGGGCAAATACGGAGAATGTATTGTAACGGTACCGCGATACGGGTATCGGCTGGACATGGAGTAAGCAAACGGTAAGGGTGTTGATGCAGTGATTGTCAACACCCTCGGTAAAATAGTCAGATTTTTCGATCGTTTATCATGAAAAAATCATTTTCTCGCTATGTTTTCTTTTGTGAAAACAGAGTACATTTTTGTTATAGGCTACAAGAAGGCAGCAAAAGTGTTGGAAAAGCGAGGGATAGATATGAGCAACCATATTGAAGGAACGTTTTCATGGCATGCCGACGGCTTTCCCGCCATTCGAATAGAAAATGGGCTGATTCCACTGACAGACGGAAAAGAAATTCGCGTCAATGATGGGGATGATTGGATTTTGGGAATCCATGTATACGGCGATGTGTTGTGCAAGGGAAAAGTGGAAATGCTGATGCCGGGCGATCGGATTCAGATTCGCCGCACATAAATTGATAAATAACAAAGAGGCGCTTCGCTTTGCGGATAAGCGTACCTCACTTATTACATACGGAAGATAATCACCACCAACCGACCGTTACGGCCGGTTGTTTTCGTGTTCACCTCTTTTTGGCTGCTATGATGGGTACAGGATTACCGAGTTTAAAAATTTGTAACAGATCGGTTCCCAATTAGCCGTATATTTATGTTATAAATAGAGATAACGGATGTATTGCGTTGTTATCGCATAGTAAGGAGGCACGAACCATGTACCAGCCGAGTATGACGAAGAAAGTATTGATCGGCACTTTTATTGCGCTTGATATTGTAATGATTGCCGGGGCATTCTATGTTGTCTTTCTTTAAACATAATAATCGTATGAATGAAGGTCGTCTGAGCAGGACGGCCTTTTTGTATAGATAAAGGAGGTTACTATAGATGCGGATTGGAGTCATCGCGGATACGCATATGCCATCGCGTGCCAAAAAGCTTCCCGAAGCGCTTATCTATGGCCTTCAAGGAGTAGATAGGATAATACACGCCGGTGATTTTACTACAGCGGCAGTCATAGAGAAATTAGAAGCCATCGCACCTGTTGACGGTGTGGCAGGCAATAATGACGGGGCGGACATCGTGGAGCGGTTCGGGCGCAAGAAAGTGCTGACATTCGGGAAGTATCGCATCGGTTTGGTGCATGGTGATGGAAAGAGCAAAACGACAGAGCGGCGGGCTGTGGATGCATTTGCCAAAGAGGATGTACATATTATTATTTTCGGGCATTCGCATATTCCGCTTCTGCGCTGGCATGAAGGGAGGCTGTTGTTTAATCCGGGCTCGCCGACGGATAAACGAAGACAACCTCAATTCTCGTATGGTATTTTAGAGCTTGGAAATGAAGTGAATGCGACCCATTATTTTTATCCGTCCAAAGAATAGCTAAAGACCCTGCGTTCTTTCCCCGTTCGTTTCGAGAAGATTCGGTGAGGGTAGTATGTAATATCTTTACCTTTTACATTATAATAAAACGAAGGTGGGAGGACGTAATGGTATTACACAACCTAGAAGTCCGAAAGAAGATGGCGGAGTATGAGGTTAATGATGTGATTATGCACAAAGAGTTAGGTCGAGGGACAATCCGAGCGCTAGATAAGCAATTGATTGACATTGACTTTGCTGACGGAAGTAGGCAGTTGAACCTCGAAGTGCTTGTCAAAAACGATTTAATAAGCAAATTGTAAAGCGATATAGAGAATAAAGCCACCTGAGCGGGTGGCTTTATTTTGTTCTAAAAATTAAAGTTGTCGGGGTCTGGGCCGATGCGTTTATCTTCATTGAGTCCATCGATTTTTTCCATCTCCTCTGCCGACAATACGAAATCGAACAGATCGGCATTCTCAACGATGCGTGCTTCATGAACGGATTTCGGAATGGTGACGACTTCATGCTGCAAATCCCAACGCAGGATGACTTGTGCTGCGGTTTTGCCATGCTTGCGGGCAATCTCGGTAAGTACCGGATGCTGCAGCAGCTCGCCTCCTTGTCCAAGCGGACTCCATGCTTCTACTTGAATGCCGTGCTGCTTGCAGAAGGCGCGTGCGTCCTTTTGTGAGAGAAGCGGGTGAAGCTCAATCTGATTTACCATAGGAGTAACTTCGCTATCTGCCATTAGATCTTCAAGATGATGCGGCTGAAAATTGCTAACCCCGATGGCTCGCACCAATCCGTCCTTATAAAGCTTCTCAAGGGCGCGCCATGTGTCTTTGTACTTGCCTTTAACCGGCCAGTGGATCAAATATAGATCAATATAGTCAAGGCCTAGTTTCTTGCGGCTTTCTTCAAACGCGGCCAGCGTGGAGTCATACCCTTGGTCTGCATTCCAGACCTTAGTCGTAACAAATAACTCGTTGCGCTCGGCGCCCGCTTGTTGAATCGCCTTGCCAACACCTGTTTCATTGCCGTAGACTGCGGCTGTATCGATGCTGCGATAGCCTGCCTTAAGCGCTGCTGCAACGGCGCGTTCTACCTCTTGTCCTTCTTTTGATTTCCAGACGCCAAGCCCTACCCAGGGCATACGAACGTCGTTGCTTAATACGGTACAGTCTGCGAGATGCTTTGCCATGGTTATTCTTCCTTCAAGTATACATTACCTTCTCCATCCTATCATAAATGATTACAGGTGTTGATGAAACAACATCAATGGAGTGATACACCTCTTCATTGAATCATACCCGCATAGATTGTGCGCTAAAAACGGTTTTTAGCACATTTCCTTTTTCTCTCTTACTGCATACATTGTCATAGCGAAACTGTGCAGCAAAAAGGGAGGGGATCACGTGTCAAAAACGGTGATTTTACGCAAGCCGGTAATTGCCGTTACCGGCAGCGCAGGGAAGACAACAACAAAAGAAATGATCGCATCTATTCTACGGCGGAAATGGCGTATTTTTGCTTCCTATCGGAGTTTTAATCAGCACACATGCTCAGCGCGCAACGCGAAGCGGATTCAGCCGTTTCATCGGGCGGCGGTGTTAGAATTCGGCATGGGTGCGCGCGGTCAGATTCGAAAGCACTGTCAGTTTATCCAGCCAAATATGGGGGTCGTAACGAATGTCGGAACAGCTCATATCGGCAATGTAGGCGGAAGTGTGGCAGGAATTGCCCAGGCGAAGTCGGAGCTGATAAAGTATATGAAACAAACGGGCTATTTGGTGACGAATGCGGATGATCCCAATTCAAAACTTCTCGAAACAGAAGCGTTTAAAGGAACGATGGTGACAGTAGGGGTGCATGAGGAAGCTGATTTTAGAGCGACACATGTACGTTATGCAAAGAACGGCATGGCATTTGATGTGATGATTGATGGGGAGACACATACATTTTCCATACCCATTTTTGGCGATCATAACGTGTATAATGCCTTGAATGCCATCGCTATTGCATATGGACTGGGTTTCTCGCCGCAGGAGATGAAGACGGGACTGGGAATATATAAACGAACCCCGCACCGGATGAATGTGTTCCGCTATGCCCCAGACATCACGCTAATTGATGATTCGTGCAGCGCTAATCCGAATGCGGTCCGAGCAGCGATTGATGTATTGAATAAAGTCGGTGGTGAAACCAAGCTGGCTGTGCTAGGCACCATGCTTGCGATGGGAAAGTATTCAACCAAGGCACATACCGAAGTGGGAGAATATGTAGCACAGGCCGGGATTGATTATTTGTATACGTACGGTAAGAAGGCTAAAATCATTGCGGCCAGTGCGATCAAGGCCGGTTTTCCGGCCGAGCGTGTGCGGACATTCGAGAGTGAGCCGGCGCTGCGTCGTGCCATCCTAGCTCATCTGCGTCCCCATACAACAATCCTTGTGAAGGCATCACATAAGATCGGATTAGAGAAAACGGTAGCCTATATAAAAAAGCAGGCTCGGCGTAAAGGGATGAAAAAATCCACATGAGCAGCATCCGTGCTGTGCTGCCACGATGTACGGCATCATCGGCCTGTCTGATCACGGCTTTAGATGGCCGGATTCTCTGGGAAAAAAATGCGATACAGCCGCTTGCACCTGCAAGTATGACGAAGATGATGACAGCGTTGGTTATAATGGAGAAAATTCGATCTGGCGAGTTGGGTATAACAGACCGAGTGCGAATTAGTCGTCGTGCGGCAGCGATCCGGGGATCAAGCATGCGGCTGAAGGCGGGAGAGAAAGTTAGCGTCCGCGCACTTCTGCAGGGTTTATTGATTGCTTCAGGAAACGATGCCGCGATTGCTCTTGCAGAACATGCGGCAGGCAGCAGCGGGATGTTTGTAGAACAGATGAACGAGCATGCCAGAACGATCGGCCTGTCGCACACGCAATTTCGCAATCCGCATGGTCTGTCTGTCACCGGGCATCTCTCCAGTGCATATGATATGTGCCTCATTGCACGGAGACTGATCCAGTATGAGGAGGCGCTGACTATCTCCAAGCGCAAGCGGGCAGTTATTCGGGTAGCGAGGGGGGGACGCACGCTTACCCTTCGCAATACGAATACGCTGCTTGGTGCATTGGATGGTGTAGACGGGCTGAAAACAGGATATACACCGAAGGCAAAATACTGCTTATGCGCCACCGTTCCGCATACTCGCTTTGGGAGAATCATTGCCGTTGTTATGGGGAGTGCGACGAAGAGAACACGAGACGCAGAGGTAAAGGCACTGCTTTCTTATGCGGATACACTAAGAGACATTGACGGCCCTGCATAGGCAAAAGCGGACGCTGCTTCTATAATATTAGTCGTTAAGTGTAAAGCTCATGCCATACTTACGCATTCGATATTGCAAGCTTTGACGGCTGATGCCAAGCTCTCGTGCGGCACGTGATACATTGTTTCCGTTTTTTTGGATTACATGGCGTATATATTTTTTTTCAAAAGCAGCCACTTGGCTTTTTAAATCACTAGGCGCAGGCTCGAAGGAAGCACCCTCATCACCTTGGCTCGATCCGGCAGGTATCGTGCTTTGAGCACTTGAAGGTTCGCTGCCTTCTTCATGCGAGAGATGAAGCAGCTTGCGGCGAATGTGGTGCGGCAGGTGCTGCATCGTGATCTCGGTTTCTCCGGCGATGAAGTTCATCGTGCCTTCAATTGCATGCTCAAGCTCCCGTACATTGCCCGGCCAGCTGTATTCGCGGAATGAATGCATTACATCCGGGTGGATGCGCTCAATATGCATGTCGAAGAGGCGGTTATATTTGCGGATGAAATGCAGGGTAAGCAAGTCGATGTCATCCTTGCGTTCACGCAGCGGCGGGATAAATAAGGTGACAACGCCAAGGCGGTAATACAAATCTTTGCGCAGGCGTTCCCCCGCGATTGCGTCGATAGGGTCTTCATTCATGGTGGCGATAATGCGCACATCAATATCCATATCCTTCGTATCGCCGATGCGGCGGATTTTCTTTTCTTGCAGCGCCCGCAATAGCTTGGCCTGAAGAGGCGGACTCATTGAATTGATCTCATCGAGCAGCAGCGTTCCCCCACGGGCCTGCTCAAATAAGCCGGGCCGCTCAATAGCTCCTGTAAAAGCGCCGCGGCGTGTGCCAAAAAGCAGACCTTCAATCAGATGTTCAGGAAGGGCGGCGCAATTCTGGGAGATGAATGGGCCTGTAGCGCGCGCACTATCATTATGCAGGCTTTGTGCAAACAATTCCTTGCCGGTTCCGGTTTCGCCGACAATTAGCACGGAGGAAGATGTGCGGGCGGCACGACGCGCAACTTCAATCACATCCTGTACCGCAGCGCTTTCCCCGATAATACTTTCGAATACATAGCGCGTATCCTTATACTTTAAGAAGTTCTCACGCAGCATGTGTTCCATGCGGGTAATGTCATTAGCGAGCTCTAGCGCGGCAACGGTCCGGCCGTCTTCTGTGATTGGGAATGTATTGTTAATGGTCGTAATTTGTTTGCCTTTGGCATTGAAATACGTTTGCTTTACATTCTTGGTGATCTCTTTATGATGAAGTGCGCGCAGCAGCGTACTTTCCTGCTCTTCGGTGAAGGTGAAGACATCAAGCAGACGTCGGTCAAGGACGGCTTCTTTCTTCATGGCTTCGATTTCAGACATTTTCTCGTTATAAATAATGGATACGCCATCCCCGTCAATGACATGGATGCCTTCATTAAGCTGATTTAGAATGAATTCGTAGATTTTAATTTTTTGGGTAAGCTTTTCTGTATCGAATGCGCTCATGTGTCCACTCCGTTCTGCGTGCATAGTATGCCTGCCATAAAATTAATCATGGATATGCAAAAAAATCAAGCGCTTTTGTGAAAAGGGTGCAAAAAAAGAAGACCTAACAGGATTGCTCCAAGGTCTTCTCGTGATTTATACATGAGCGGAAGAACGCCCTATCTCTTCTTTTGTTCCGGCTTCTCCGGCACTAAATCGACACCTCCAGGATGAAAAGGATGGCACTTGGCCAACCGCTTAATCGTAAGCCAGCCACCCTTTATGGCACCGAAGCGTTGAATGGCTTCCGCTCCATAATGCGAACAGCTTGGATAGAAGCGGCAGGAAGGGGGAAGAAGCGGCGAGATGAGCCGCTGATAGAGACGAATAATCCCCAGTAGAATGGATTTCATGATGTATATACGACTTCCTTTCCTATGCTTGATGCGTTCCTTCTTGTACGAATTCACCCCACGCCCGGCGAATTTCAGCAACAGGCAGATCAATGCCGATTAGAACGAGATAGTGTTCAGCCGCATCGGGTGCGGGTTCCCATTCTGTGCGTTTGGCCGCATACTGCATGAGCTGTGTCTTTGTTTGACCCTCAACCGGCAAATAGCCTTTAGCGCGCAACAGGTGCGGATGGTAGCGCTTCAGCAGCTTCTCCACCTTTTTGATCTGGACCATTCCTTGAACCGGAAGGGTGAATGTCTGTACCCGTGAATAAGAGCCGTCTTGTGCGGCCGCATCATGGTCATGCTCTTCTATAGAATCTGGCTCACGGGTCACTTGTGCTTGTACAATACGGAACAGCGGTTTTGGGATTGCGGCGCTTTTTTCCTGCTTATGTATATGCGCAAATATCGGAACAAGGTCAATGTCACTGTAAGTTGTAAACAGAATCGGTGAGCGGTCATTTTGCTTGCGCAGTGCCTTGATAAGCTTTTCTTTATGGTTATCCTTCATATCCTCTGTTTTATTAACGATTACCGTATCTGCGACTTCAACCTGGCGTTTTACCGTACGTACCAGTTGGCGGTCTACCTCGAAGATGCTTGTGTACTCAAGATAATAGTACGAATCAAGCGTAGTCAGTACCGTATGAAAGCGGACCTTTTCCTTTAAACGAGGTTCGGTGAGCATATCTACAACTTCCTCTGGATTGGCCACTCCCGTCAGTTCCACAAAAATCACATCGGGTTGCTTCTGCAAGAGCTTCTCTACGCTTTCGACCACCTCGCTCTTTTTGCTGCAGCAAATACAGCCGTCGAGCAGCTTTTCCATGATTTGATTCTCTTGCATGGTTGCGTTCACTAAGCGTCCGTCCACATCCATTGTACCGAGTTCATTCATCAGTATAGCCGACTCTAGGCCGCGCCGGGTGGCTTCTTGAAGCAGCCGAAGCAGCAATGTGGTTTTGCCGCTGCCGAGAAAGCCACTGACAATGACCACAGGAATACGTGACATAAGATTCGACTCCTTCCCTGTAGGCTTGTTCCATGTTTATTCTTCTCTATTATAAGACAGGGGAGAAAAGCCGGGCAAACGATTCTTTTGTCCGCTTGATAATACCGCGCCGAGTAAATTCTTCCATATCAAGACAGATCGATTCATCAAGATCTTCTTCATATTGCTGTATAAGTGTGGCAATACTTGACGTCTCAAATAGAAACGCATTGACCTCAAAATTTAATTGGAAGCTGCGAAGGTCGATATTGGCGGTACCTACTGAAGCGAAATCTCCGTCGATAATAACGACCTTCTGGTGTAAAAACCCCTTTTGGTATAAATAGATTTTAATACCACAGCGGAGCAGCTCCATAAAATATGAGGCAGTAGCATACTGTGTGAGCGCACTGTCTGATGTTTGCGGGACGATCAGCTTTACATCGATGCCCTTGTGAGCGGCAATGCGCAGCGCGGTGCGTATCGCTTCATTCGGGATGAAATACGGTGTCGCAATCCAGATGGACTTCTCGGCACAGGAGAACATCGCATAATACAAATCACTCATCAATCCGATCTGCGTATCGGGTCCGCTGGCGGTAATCTGTACGCCCCCATCACCTTCTACTTTCTCGGTAATAAGATAAGGGCGCTCCTCTAACTGTTCGCCGGATACATATTCCCAATCAAGCAGGAAAATGGCGTGCAGTGTACGCAGCGCCTCACCTTCTATCTTCAGATGCGTATCGCGCCAAAAACCAATTGCCTTATCCCGTCCCAAGTATTCATCGCCTACATTTAACCCTCCGGTAAAGCCGACGCGCCCGTCGATCACAACGATTTTACGGTGGTTACGGAAGTTGAATTTCTGATTGAAGAATCCGTTGGCGATCGGGGAGAAGCCGTGTACTTGCACACCGGCTTCCTCCATCGCGGCAATATCCCGTGATTCAAGTGTGAAGCTGCCGATGGCATCGTAGATGAATCGAACTTCTACCCCGCTTCGTGCTTTTTCAATTAATAGGGAAATCATGTTTTTGCCAATGCGATCCGAACGAAAAATATAGTATTCCATATGAATGTAACGCTGTGCTTGCTTCAGTTCTGTCAAAAGAGAAGTGTATGTTTCCTGCCCGTTTTTTAGTACTTCCGTTCTTGAATGAAAGTTGATTGGTGTATAAGCCATCGCTTCCACAAGAGAGATGAAGCATTGCTTTGTATCGGTTATTGCCTGCCCCTTCTCCCGGCATCTCGCTGTATGGGGGGAAGTATCCCCCAGCATGCGCTTGAGATATGTACGATTGTATATGCGCTTCTGGCGAAACAATAGCCCCTTTAAGTACAGTTGCCCTGAGTACAAGTAGAGAATATAGCCGAAAATGGGAAGAAAAAATAAAAGGGACAGCCATAGCAGTGTATTATGAGGTGCTCGCTCTTCGAGAATGAGCGAATACGAAACTGTCGCCACCATCAACAGGTAGACGGCAATCCAGAAGGCGAATGCAGACCATGAGGCGTAAGAAAGTCGAGCTAAATACAGCGCTCCAATCATTGCAAGCAAAATAATAAATTGTCCAAACCGTTTCCACATACATTCCACGACGCTTTCTACAAGTTAGATTATCAGTCGGCATTCCGATAGGAGATCAGTAGGCCGCTGTGTATATAAAAATTACACCGCCCGTTCCCCTTTTAAACGAGAAATAGTGTGCGCTGCTTCTTCTTTTTTTTATTCTGTTCAACGCTTGCTGTATATATGGCTTAGAATGTTTTTTCTTATGTAAAAAAGGGGAAGGTACATAGAGAAGGTACATGGCAGGATGAAGGGAGTGAGGGAGGAACTATGCAGGCGGTACGACTTGTGAATACAACGGATCTGACACATGATGAGTGGCTTGCTTGGCGCCGGCAAGGAATTAGCGGCAGCGATGTAGGAGCCATCTGCGGAGTGGATAAGTATCGATCACGCATTGCGGTTTATTTGGAGAAGGTGGGCCAGGCAATGGAGCGAAAAGATACCGAAGCAATGCATTTTGGCCGCGTGCTTGAAGAGGTCATAGCGGACGAATTCGCACGCCGAACCGGCTATAAACTAGAGCGTCGCAATGCCATTCTTCAGCATCCAGAGACAGAATGGGCAATTGGTAATATCGACCGGTTAATTCTCGATACAGAACGGGGCAACGGTGTACTAGAGATTAAGACAGCCTCAGAATACATGCGCAAGGAATGGGAGGAAGGCAGCATTCCGGAAGTGTATCAGCTGCAGCTTCAATGGTATTTATATATCACCGGCCTGACATGGGGTGCTTTTGCCGTTTTGATTGGGGGCAATACGTTTCATTATCAGATCGTAGAGCGGGATGAAGCGTTGATTGCGCTTAGCGTGCAAATCTGTGAACATTTTTGGCACAATCATGTGATGACCGGTGTTCCTCCGCTGCCGGACGGAAGTGAAGCTGCCTCGGAGTTGATTACGGCAATGTATCCTGAAGGTGAGGCGGATAGCGTAACGGTGCTTCCGGATGAAGCGGAAGAGCTGATTGCGAAATGGGAAGAGGCAGACCGGGATATGGAGGAGGCGGAGGAAAGAAAGCGTGAAGCAGAGAACCGACTGAAAGCGCTGATTGGCCGCCATGAAACCGGTCTTACAGGTGAGCGTCGAATCAGCTGGAAGAACATATCCCGCAGAGCAGTCGATGTCAAAGCTTTACGGGAGAAGCGGCCGGATATTTACGAAGAATTCGTCCGTCCCACAGTAACAAGGCGTTTTCTCATTATGTAGAAAAGAGGAGGAAGGTACAATGGCAGATGATTTACGAAGCAAGCTCGAAGCAAAAGCGAGGGAAACGCAAAGTAATCCACCTACACCGGCTCAGGCCATCGGTGCATACTTAAAAAAAATGGAGCCAGAAATTGCACGGGTACTGCCGAAGCATATGGATGTAGATCGGTTGCTGCGTATTGCACTTACTACGATTCGAACCAATCCACAGCTTCTTGAGTGTACGGTACCCTCCCTGCTTGGTGCGGTGATGCAAGCTGCGCAGTTAGGTCTTGAACCCGGGCTGCTTGGCCAATGCTATATTATTCCGTATGGCAGAGAGGCGACCTTCGTTATCGGATACAAAGGAATGATCGATCTCGCACGCCGCTCCGGTACTATTAAAAGCATGTATGCACATGAAGTCTACAGCAACGATGAATTTGATTACGAATACGGACTTCATCCGTCTTTGACTCATCGTCCGGCCATGCGTGAGCGCGGTGAATTCATCGGTGTATATGCGGTAGCACATTTTATGGATGGCGGCTATCAGTTTGAGTTCATGCCCAAAGAAGAAATTGACCGGCGCCGCATGCGTTCCCGCTCCTATCAAAGCGGTCCATGGGTAACCGATTATGAGGAAATGGCCAAAAAAACAGTCATTCGTCATATGTTTAAATATCTGCCGCTCAGCGTAGAGATTATGCGTGGAGCAGCGAAGGATGAGACGGTACTGCCGGATATAGGGGAGGAAGCGATTAGTGTGTATGAGCGTCCGCTTGAGGCGCAGGTTCTCTCTGCTGAAGATGTGCCGGTCGAGAGGGAGACAACAAATGCAAGAGATAAAGAAGAAGATGGGAAAAAAAGTGCTGCCAAAAGCGGCAACAACAATCATAATAAAGATTAATGGAATTTTTGACTGCCGCATATAGGTAGGAGTAGCTCGATTATAGGGAGGGGAGAGTCATGCGTTGGATTTGGCAATGGATTTTATCCGCGATCGCACTTTTGGTTGTTGCCTGGCTGTTTGATGCGATCTGGTTTGACAGCGTGGGTGCTGCTTTTATCGCAGCGCTCGTATTGGGAATTATTAATGTGACCCTGCGTCCGATTTTAAAGCTGTTGGCGCTGCCGGTGACGATTTTGACATTAGGATTGTTTGCGCTCATTATTAATGCGCTCATGCTGCTTCTGACAGGCAATCTTGTACCTGGGTTTCATGTGGAAGGTTTTTTTGCCGCCTTTTTCGGCTCCATCGTGCTCTCGATTGTGAGCAGTATCATGTCAGCCGCATTGAAAGACTAAAATAAGCAGGCCCCTATCTATGTGTATGTACAAAGATAGGGGCCTGCTTATTATCAAGGTAAGGCATGTTAGGCTGCGAGAATTTTTAGCGCACGGATAATCTCGAGGCTTTCTTCCCGGGTTAAGGCCACACCATTATATTGAACACGTCCTGTATCAAGCAGCTCCATCAAATTAAAAGACGCATCCCACTGGATCATATCGTTGAATAGTTCAGAGAGCTCGATGGTTTCACCTGCTGATAAGGCCTCTTGAATGGTTTTCATGATTGTCACTTCCTGTTTCCTTTTTCGCCATGTGGCTGTTATCTCAAACACACGATTTATATCATATGCGAAAATGACAAGAATGTCCATATTCATTTTTGCTGCATACATATTGCTTGTATGTAAGCGGGAAGCCGGATCGCCGACTTCCCGTATTGATCCGCAGCCTACTCGTACCGGTTTTGCTGGCTCTGCGCCTGCTGTTCATCTTGGATTTCATTACGCATGGATTCGATGCTCGCCCGACGGCGGGCATTTTTGTCCCGGATTTCTTCTCGCTGTGTCTCCGAGAGGTGCGTATTGCTCATTGTATCTTCAGCGGCTTCGATGTTGCCGATCGTGTTCTGCACCATTTCTTGAAGCTTTTGTGCGTTGTCCTTGCGGTTATCCGGCTTTGCCATACGAATCTGCCTCCTCCGATGAATTCGTGAGCGCCATGGCTTCACGTCACGTATTGTTTGATAAAAAAAGACCGTTTATTCCTGCACAGTCAAAGAACAATCCATGCAAAATTTGCATGAATTCCCAGGTTCCAGATCCTACCTTGCTATTTATATAATGGGAGTATATGTGTTCATTTTCAAAGGCTGAGGAGGATGACCGGTGTCGATATCGCGAACATGCCAGAACTGTTGGTGGATATGTGAGAACACGAATCAGTGCCTATTCCCAGAAGAGTTGCAAAACATGCAAAAGACCCCCAAATCAATCATATGTTGGGGATGGCGTCCTACAGAAAAAACAGCACGACATGCATATTTAGAGCGATATGGACGGGAAGTAGACCGTATTGGAATCTTGCCTGTAGTAGATGAGTCCCCTGCTTTTGAAGGACGGGAATAGAAAATACAAACGCGCCATGATAGAATGAAAATATTACCAAGTTTTATATGGTAATAAATAAAAGCGCTGACGCATGAGTGCGTGCGTAAGGGTGGGGCGTTAATGATGAAGCAGGATAAGATACGTTCAATAAAAGATGGGCGCAGACGAAAGAAACACTATGCATGGCTGCGTATTGTTCAAGTTATCGGCGTTGCTGCTACGCTTGCGCTGATCTATAACGGGGCGACTAGCCTTGTTCGTTTAAACGCTTCTTATCTGGAGAACACCATCGCCCCTGCACAAAAAATCAATGCGACGGCAAATCCTGAAGCCAAAGCATTTGCGGCAGCATTCGTTGCGGAATGGCTGCACGCATCCCGTATAACCCCATCCATTCAGAGCAAGCTTTCTCCATCGCTTATAGCAGAACGTATGGCCTTTCCTGCCATAAAGCAGATCAATCAGGTATATGTACGGGACGTAGATGTTGTCACTCAATACCAGGGGGTATTGCTTCTCGAAGCACAGACAGGGAATGCACAGCCTGCTGTCCGCTATACAATCGAGCTTACGCTGCGTTATCTACCCGAGGAGAAGACGTATCAAGTAACTGATTATCCTAAGCTAATAAAGCAATAAAGAAGGACCCCGATGCTTTTGGGGTCCTTTTGTTTATCCATTTGTGTTGATTTTAATCTGTAGGCGAGCGGTTTGTTCCAGAACTTTTTGCGCTTTTGCATCAAGGGCGGCCATCTGCTTCTCCGCTTCTTCCAATGCGGATACATCCTGCTTGCGCAGTCCTTGCTCCGCCTTCTTCATTGCAGGAACATAGGCGTTCATCGTCTGATATAGTTCTTGATGGAATCTTTCTGCCTCTGGATAGGGTGGAATTTCAAGGTTTTGCAGCTTCACTAAAGCCTTCTCATAGTCTGCTATGGATGAGGCGGCCCGGCTTTGTGCCTGTGCTTGTGTCAATTTCTTATCGCCAAGCTCGGAGAATGCCTCGAAGAAGGCGGTCCGTTTGTCGCCAAGATCTTTTACAGCAGCTGCGACAGCATTGAAGTAGTGATCGAGCGTTTGCTTAGCGTCCGCCATTTTCTTCTCCTGCTTTTGCTCCTGTTTTTCCACAATTTTGGCTGACAATTCCTGTTCGGTCGGCAGGCTTTCTTTGCCTCCGCAGCCTGAAAGCGCAAGAACTAAGGCTGCAAGCCATATACCTCCATAGGTGTATCGCCGTGTTCTCTTCTTCATAGCTCACCTCATTTTTAATTAATTGGAGATGCGGGATGATTTTCGGCGTTTTCGCAGGCTGAACAATAAATAGGCGACGGTACTTATGATCGCTACCCAGATAAGCGGCTGCACGAATGGTCGGGCGAATTCATCAATCTGTTCCCAACGCGCTCCGAGCTGCATGCCAAGATAGACGAATAAGATCGACCATGGAATAACGGCCAGTGTCGTGTATAGAATGAACTTGGCAGCAGACATCCGGGCAATGCCTGCGGGAATCGATATGGCATGCCGCACGACCGGAATGAAACGGGCGGTAAAGATCACGCCAACTCCATAGCGATTAAACCATTCTTCCGCTTTATCGATTTCTTTTTTGCGGATAAGCAGGTACTTGCCGTACTTCTCAAGAAACGGACGGCCCCCGTAGTAGCCCATCCAGTACAAAAATAATTGAGCAATCGTACCGCCGATCGTCCCTGCAATAACGGCACCGATGAAATTGATCTGCCCCTGCGCAACCAAATAACCGCCGTAAGCAAGCACAATTTCACTTGGGATGACTTCAAGCATAAGTCCGATAGCGATGCCGAAGTAGCCTAAATCACTAAGAAAGGTTAACACCGATCGAATGAACTCTTCCATAACTCCTCCTGGTTTTCTGTAAGCTTTCCACTTTTCTTCACCTTCTCATTGTACAGGCAAGCCCACTTCCTTAACAAGGAAAAGCTTGCTAGGACGGATGGTCTGAAAAAAGGACTATGAAGCAATGAAAGAAGCAGATGAATAGACCTATGGTTTGTGGTTTCTGGTAAGAGAAGTACATCATTCTATCTATTTAATATGAAAAAAATAGAAATTATAATAGAAATAACTAAAAAAAGTAAAAGGGAGGGATGAACGTGAAGCAGAAAATACACCCAATGGAGGGGCAAGTCCTTACCCGAACGGTTCCATTCGGTATGGAATCAGAAGAAGAGGCGGACGCATATCGTAAGGTACGTGAATATCTGCGAAATAATCCCTACTCCAATGCGATGCAGATCGCCAATGCGACACAAGTATCAATCCATAAGATTACAAAGTATGTACATCAAGGTTTGCTCCGAAATAATCGATAAGCAGATGATGTGACCAAAAAATCCAGGGAAGTTTCCTGGATTTTTTTCGTATGTGTGGTAGATGCATGCTTTTCTTAGTTGCAATTCATACTATGGATACTAAGGAAAGAGGAGGAAACAGATGTGCAAGAGCAGATGAATGAAGTAGAACCCCAAACACAACCGATGCCGGCAAAGCCGGACATGCCTCCAGCTCCTTCGCTGCCGGGCGAGCCGCGCAAAGCAGTAACGGAGATGATTCAGCAATTCGGTCAGACGAATGTGCCGTCCGCTTCAGAGAGCAATATATATTGTTTGTCGATTATTGGACAGATTGAAGGACATGTCCAATTGCCGCCCCAGAATAAAACCACCAAATACGAGCACCTCATTCCCCAGCTCGTAGCGGCTGAACAGAGTCCGAACATTGAAGGGGTGCTTGTGATTTTGAATACGGTTGGAGGTGATGTCGAAGCAGGGCTTGCTATTGCCGAGATGATTGCTTCCATGTCAAAACCAACCGTCTCGCTCGTACTCGGTGGAGGACACAGTATCGGGGTTCCGATTGCCGTATCAACGAACCGTTCGTTTATTGCAGAGACAGCTACGATGACCATTCACCCTGTTCGCTTAACAGGGCTTGTGATCGGAGTGGCGGAGAGCTTTGAATACCTAGAGAAGATGCAGGATCGGGTTGTTAATTTTGTCGTGCGTCATTCAAATATAGAAGAAGAAAAGTTCCGTCAACTTATGCTCAAGGTCGGGGAATTAAGTCGGGATGTGGGAACAAATGTGGTTGGGACGAAGGCCGTGGAATACGGGCTGATTGATGAGGTCGGCGGATTGGGAGCGGCGATACGGGAGTTGAAGAGCCGTATTGAGGCGAATCGGCCGGCACAGCAAATCGAGCAGGTGATCCAATGATTCATTACTCTACGCTGCCGATGGAGCTGATTTTTCAGAATGAAGATCCGTCCGCATATGAGAACATGGAAATCCAATGGAACGGATTGACGATGCTCGTTCAGCCATGCGGAACAAATGAGGCGCGTATCGTACGCTTGATTAGTCCAAATCCATATGATTATATGAATCCAGCGTATGCACCGGGACAGATTCTGCGTTTCCGTCCGGAAGTGGGCGAGTGAGGGCGGCGCAATACAGCAGGGGACGAGACGGAGTCAGTTGTTCTGGCTCCGTTTTTTTATATACTGCTTTTGTACAAAAAACACATATGTTTTTAAACCTATCTCTATAATCGGTATATATGTAATTCTTGTGTTTATGTACCGAGAAATGTTTGATACACTACCCTTGCAGTCATTAACTTAGATAAGATTAGGTGAGCGGCGCATGAAAAGAATCATTGAAATTTATAAAACCGACTGGCGCAATATTTTTAAAGTACCAATTGCCTTGTTTTTGATTATTGGCTTGATGGTGCTGCCCTCGATGTATGCCTGGTTCAATTTAAAAGCATCCTGGGACCCGTATGGAGACACGTCAGGTATTGCGATCGCTGTAACGAACGAAGATGAAGGAGCGCGGATTCATAACAGCGAAATCGATAAACAGATTAATATTGGAGACGAGATTGTCAAAAACCTACAGAAGAATAAGAAGCTTGGCTGGACGTTTGTCAGCAGGGAAGAAGCGGAGCGCGGGGTTGTTCATGGGGATTATTATGCAAGTCTGCTTATCCCAAAAGATTTCTCAGCCAAAATTGCAACCGTTCTTGAAGAAAATCCGCAAAAGCCTGAGATACGTTATGTGGTGAATGAGAAGATCAATGCAATCGCTCCGAAAATCACAGCGAGCGGCGCTTCAGGTGTCGTAGCGCAAGTAAGCGAAAGCTTTGTAAAGACGGCAAGCGAAGCCATTTTTACAATATTTAATGAGGTGGGCATTAAGCTTGAAGAGGAGCTTCCTACCATTCGTCACATCGAAAACCGGATCTTTGAGCTGGAGAGACGTCTGCCGGGTATTGAGGAAGCGGGAAGCAAAGCGCTTGCCTTCGAGAAAAAACTGCCGGAGATTCGGGAAAAGGGACAAAAAATCATCGAACTTGAGAAGAAGCTGCCCGAAATCAGGCAGGCTGGTAATCATATTCTCAAGTTGGAGGAGAAGCTGCCAAAAATCAAGGAAGTGGGCAACGAAATCCTGCTCATTCAGCAAAAACTGCCCGAAATCCAGCAGGCGGCTGACCGTATTGCAGAAATTGATCAGAATTTCAATAAGGTAGAGGAAACACTTAATAAAGCGATAGAGGATGCGGACAAAGCAGCGGACATTATTAATGCTGCGCAGCAGGCATTGCCAAAAGTTGAACAGATTGCAGCAGCCGGAGGAGAATTCACACAGGGACTGCAGTCGTTTTTACAAAAAAACGACGGGGCGTTTGAAGCGGTAGCTCCTGTTGTCAAACAGAATTTGCTGCTGCTTCAGCAGACGGCAGATGCCGTAACACAGATAACCGATACGCTGCAGCAGGCTAACATGGATCCAAAGCCAACGCTTGATGCCTTGTCCTTCCTTGCGGAGCGTTTATCTACCGGTGTTGGAGTCATTGACCGTACGGCAGATTTATTAACAAAGCTGAATGCGTATCTCCCAAATCATCCGTTCGATGATACGATTGCCCGTCTTCGTACGGTGCAAAACAATTTTACGCAGCAGATCAACACAATTAAAACGATTCAATCTGCCATCGAGCGTGGAGAGAAGCCGGCCAAGCAGCTTGTGGATCGTTTGAATACATTATCCAAAAATGCAAGCGATACGCTGGGCGGGATTCTATCGCGGTATGATTCAGAGATCGTACCAAATATGACAAAAGCGCTTGAACAGCTTAAAACGTCGGCTAAAAACGCAGCCGATGTAATGCAGACTGCGCAAGAAAAACTGCCGGATATGAAAGCAATTCTCGCTGATGTGGCTGTCGGCGTAGCATACGGACAGGAGGAACTTGCTCGCCTGAAGGAACGGTTGCCGGAGATCAAAGGCAAACTGCATGAGGTAGCAGTAAATATTCAGAGCAAAATGGGTGATCTGATCCAGGGAGTGAACCAGGCTGCGAATTTTGTCCGCAACGACCTGCCTAGACTAGAGCCGAAGATCCATCAAGCGGCTGATTTTATTCGACGCGACCTGCCGCGGACAGAACAAGAGGTTCATAAGGTGGCTAGCCTCATCCAGACGAAGCTGCCTGAAGTTGAGAATGCGGTACATAAGCTTGCGAATCTCGTACGCGAGGATCTGCCTGCGCTTGAGGATTCAGTTCGTAATGCGGCGGATAAGATCCGTGAATTCGAGCAGTCTAAGAACCTTAGTGACATCATTGCACTGTTAAAAAATGATATTCACAAAGAGAGTGATTATCTAGCGGAGCCTGTTTTGCTGAAGGAAGAGAAGCGATTCCCGATTCCAAACTACGGCTCGGCGATGTCACCGTTCTATACCGTTTTATCCTTGTGGGTTGGAGCCATTTTATTGGTGTCGCTCCTGCGGCTTGATGTGGAAGATCCGGAAGGGAAATACCGGAGCCTTGATGTGTATTTTGGACGTTTGCTGACCTTTTTAACTATCGGTGTTTTTCAAGCATTGATTGTTACGGTTGGTGATATGGTGGTCCTTGGCGCGTACGTTGCCGATACGATGTGGTTTGTCATATTCGGTATTTTTACGAGCATCGTATTTATGACGATTGTCTATACGTTTGTCTCTGTCTTTGGGAATATGGGAAAGGCACTTGCCATTATTATGCTGGTGCTGCAGCTATCCGGATCGGGGGGGACGTTCCCGATCCAGGTCACGCCGCCTTTCTTCCAGGCCATCCATCCGTTTTTGCCGTTTACGTATGCGATTAGCTTGCTGCGTGAAGCGGTGGGGGGAATGGTGTATGACATTGTCATTAGAGATGTGTTGTGCCTCTTATTATTCCTTGGGTCTGCCTTTATTTTGGGCGTGGTGTTAAAAGAGCCGCTTAGTAAATCCACCCAGCGGGTCACACAGAAGGCGAAAGAAAGCAAGATGATTCATTGATGCAGGACTCCCGTTAGAAGGCGTTAAGCCTTTGTAGTGGGAGTTTTTATGTGGTAGATTGTTATGTCGCTAAATTTTTTGAATTATGCTAATTTAGTAGTAGGTAGTGTAAATGAAGGGGAAATGGTGTAAAACAAGATAAGAGCAAAGATTCGCAACGAAGAATGGAGGAGGTAGACTATGGCTAAGGCACACGCAAAAGCGTTTGGAATTAAGCTTGCTCGCTTTGGATTTAATATTTTTCTTTTTTTAGGCCTTGTATTTAATCAGCCGTTCAGTTACGTGCTAGGCGCGATTTTAATTTTGTCCGTCCTGTCTTATTTAATTGGCGATCTGGTTATTTTGCGCTTTGCCGGCAACGCAATTGCTACCGCGCTCGATGTCGTTATGTTTATTCTCGGCATGTGGGCAGTGGCTACGTATATTGGCTTTGATTATAATATGAGCCACTTGTTTGCGCTGTTGGTGGTCATTGGCTTCTTAACCTTTGAAGAAGCCCTGTACCATGTGCATATCCAGAAAGAGATTCTGGGTACACGTAAAGAGAGCCTCATGGCTGCGATCAATAAATATTGATAATGAGCAAGAAGCCCTGCCAGAATATCGGTAGGGCTTTTCTATATAATTCTGCAAAACTCGACAGTTTCTCCTCCATGACCGCTCATTTGTTCTTGTGTTATAATAGCGATACGAACGCCTGTACAGGAAAAAAAGGTAACGGCAGCCAATGGTTGGTTGGGCTGCCTTTTTCCCTGTCGCATCATACATAATGGTTGAGGTGGTGAAGCCTTTGGCCGACAAAAAGAAGAGCCGGAAAAAAACAGGAGCAAAAAAGAAGGATGTGCGTGCCTTCGTCCGGTATGAATTATACGGACTTGTCATCATCGCCCTCTCGCTTCTTGCCTTATTGACCTTCTCGAATACGAGCTGGTTTGGCCGATATTTTGCTTGGGTATTTCGGGTTGTAGCTGGAGCCTGGGATTTCCTGCTGCCGCTTACTGGAGTAGGCATCGGCATATACGTAATGGCTAAGCGTAAGTGGCCATACCTTTTATCTCAGCGCTGGATTGGTATTTTTCTGTTATTCTTTTCCCTGCTTGTATGGAATCACATGCTGTTGTTTGAGGCGTTGACAGCCGGGGGGAGGTTTGCTGATCAGTCTGTGCTCTCCGTTACATGGGAGCAGCTTCTTCAGGAGAAGAAACAGATGGATGCGGGGAAGCCGTCCACCACGGATGTGGGAGGCGGATTGCTAGGTGCGCTTGGATATGCGTTCTTTGCAGCGGCGGCCGGTTCCGCAGGGACAGCATTGATTGTTGTCTTTCTCGTGTTGATTGGACTGATGCTTACGTTTCAGATTTCGTATGTACGTATTTTTGACGGACTGCGCCGGTTATTCATGACTGGCGGATCAAGAATGAAGACAGCGGGAGAGGATGCGTTGGCGCTTTTGAGCGAACGACGCGAACAGCGCTTACGGGAACGCGAGGAACAGGAAGCATACGAAGTGGACCAAGCGGAAGAAGAGCCTGAGGAAGATACTGCTGCCGAGCGTAAACCAAGCTTTGTCGCAAGATGGTTTAGCGGCCGTGGTCAAAAGGGCCAAAAGGAAGCACCTGTAGCGCACACAACACCTAAGTCTGCGCGCATACGGAAGGAGCACGCTGTCATGTCCGCGCCAAAAGCAGTCTGGACCCAAGAGGAGCAGGAGAGAAGCGAAGAGACAGCGACCGAAGAGATTATCGTGCATGATTTTGCACAAAAGCTGTACGAGGAAGCTGAAGAGCCGCCTGTACCGTCCGCTGTGCCGGAGATGCAGATGGAAGGTGCGCAGATGAAGATAAAGCTGGCTGCGCGTAAGAAGCAGGAGGTGAAAGAGCCGCCTGAGGTGATGCCGGATGTGCCGCTTGCCTTTGAGGATGCGCCTGATCATCCATCCTATCGACTTCCAACACCGGACTTGATGGATAGGCCTAAGGGGATCAAGCCGGGTAGTGCGACGAAAAATGTTCACAACAATGCGCAAAAGCTTGTTGCTACGTTAGAGAGTTTTGGCGTGCAGGCGAAAGTGCTTCAAGTGCAATGCGGCCCTACGGTGACACGGTATGAAGTCCAACCGGCTATCGGTGTAAAGGTAAGTAAAATCGTTGGTCTTAGCGATGATATCGCGTTGGCGCTGGCTGCGCGCGGCATTCGAATGGAAGCGCCGATTCCGGGCAAATCAGCCATCGGTATCGAGGTGCCGAATGATGAAATTGCATTGGTTACGCTCAGAGAGGTTCTTGAGAGCTCGGAATACACAGATGCGCTTGACAAGCTCAGCATTGCGCTGGGACGAGATATTTCCGGACAGCCCATGATCGCTAATTTGGCCCGTATGCCTCATCTTCTGGTAGCCGGAGCTACAGGGAGCGGGAAGTCAGTTTGTATAAACGGCATCATTATGAGCATTTTATGCAAGGCCAAACCGAGCGAAGTAAAGCTGATGATGATTGACCCGAAGATGGTGGAGCTGAACGTATACAATGGCATTCCGCACTTGTTATCGCCTGTGGTTACCGACCCGCGCCGGGCGTCCATGGCGCTAAAGAAGGTGGTACAGGAGATGGAGCGTCGCTATGAGATGTTTGCAAAATCGGGTACGCGCGATGTAGAACGCTACAACCAGGTAGCGCGTCAGGAAGGTATTGTTCCGCTGCCGCTGATCGTTGTGATTGTAGATGAATTGGCGGACTTGATGATGGTGGCTCCAGGTGATGTAGAGGATGCCATCTGCCGTCTGGCACAGATGGCCCGTGCCGCAGGCATTCACTTGATTATCGCAACACAGCGCCCGTCCGTTGATGTTATTACAGGTGTAATTAAAGCCAATATTCCATCCCGCATTGCATTTGGTGTATCGTCGATGGCCGACTCGCGCACCATTCTTGATATGGGCGGTGCGGAGAAGCTATTAGGACGCGGAGATATGCTGTATTTGCCGATGGGCGCTTCGAAGCCTGTGCGCATTCAGGGTGCGTTTATTAGTGATCACGAAGTGGAGAAGGTAGTCTCCTATGTAAAAAATCAGCAGGAAGCGCGATATAATCCGGAGATGATGCCAGGTGAAGAGGAATCGGTCGTGGCAGATGAACCGGAAGACGAGCTATACGAGCAGGCGGTGGATTTGGTGCGTGAAGCACAGACCGCTTCTGTTTCGCTCTTGCAGCGCAGACTGCGTGTGGGATATACACGGGCGGCACGCCTGGTTGATATGATGGAGGCGCGGGGTATAGTTGGGCCGTATGAAGGCAGCAAACCGCGCGAAGTGCTTATTCCGCCCGGTGATGCGCAAACGCTATAGTACATAGCATCAATGCGGGTAAAGAAGAGTAGGTTGAAGAAGCTGACGAGAGGAGAGCATGTGTGAAGTTCATAACAGACTTTAAAAAATTCATCAGCAGAGGCAACATTATTGATCTTGCAGTCGGTGTGGCACTAGGTACAGCCTTTAATAAAATCGTGACATCGCTTGTCGAAGACATTCTTATGCCCCCGATTGGGATGGCGTTAAATGGCGTGGATTTTTCGGACTTGTACATTAATCTTTCGCCCGGCTCGTACGCTTCTCTTAAAGCAGCAAAGGATGCGGAAGCCGTTACGATTAATTACGGGATTTTTTTAAACAATGTGCTGCATTTCATTATTGTCGCATTCTCCCTGTTTGTCGTAGTGAAAGTGTATACCCGCTTAAGTGATCTGCGGCATCAGGAGCAGGAAGAAGAGAAGCTGGCAGAGACGAAGGAGTGTCCGTATTGTATATCAAGCATTCCGCTTGCCGCAACCCGCTGCCCATCGTGCACGTCTCAATTGGAGCGAGCCGAAGAGGCATAAGGGAGCAATAGGCATGGAAAGCGTTTTCATGATATAATTAAGAAGACGTTGACTTTTAGTAAGGAAAAGGAAGCGGTGGTCGTATGGGGAAAACCATGAAGCAGGTATCATTGGAGAATGGAATAGGGGAGTTAATGATTCCGGGCAGCAGGGTAGCGATTGTTCAAGAGGGGAACTCGCTTGAGCATGCGCTGCTTGTTCTTACGAAATCGGGGTATTCAGCCATTCCTGTGCTTGATCGGGAATACAAGCTGAAGGGGCTGATTAGTATGGCGCTTATCCTTGATGCCACATTAGGTATTGAGCAGATTGAGTACAATAAGCTTAGTGAGATGAAGGTTGAAGAAGTAATGAATAAGAAGGTGGCATGGATGAAGGCAGACGGAAGCTTTTTCCGGGGGCTTGAGCTGTCCATTAATCACCCGTTTCTATGCATCGTAGATGAAGATGGAGTATTCGTTGGGATTTTGACTCGAAAAACGATTCTTGCGCAGGTTCATAATTACCTTAAATTTTATAGATAAGACATAATGGATATACAACGATACAACAAAAAATCAGGCGTCCAATTGGAACGCCTGATTTTTTTAGTTTAATGAGTAGGACAGTTTAATGGAGAGCTGACCATTCTCAATCCCGACATATTCAAGTCCTTCAAATGTAGCATTCGGGTAACTGCTTTGCAGTGTTTGCATTGTCTCATACATCTCATCAGCAGAATTAATTAGAATTTCCATGCGATTCATGGGAAGTCACCTCGTTCGATTTCTTTTGCTATAATCATTCGTCGTGTATGTGTGGTTTATGTGGGGTGACTAAACATTTTTTACAAAAAAAATTAAAAACTTCCGCCGGGCAGCGGAAGTTTAGCTGACAACATACATGTATGGTTGTGAATCGTACCCGCAGCATGCAGACTATCTGCTGTGCAATACGGGACGCAGTCGATTATAGATTGGATATGTGATCAAAGCCTCGACGATTCCTTTGATCAGGTTAAACGGAAGAATCGCGTACAGGATCAGCGCCCACAGATTGGTAATGCTGGCGTTAGCACCTTGCGACCAACCGATAATGTCTTCAACGGACATACCCATAACATAGGCGAAAGCCGGAATGAAGAAGAAATAGTTGGTCAGCGACATAATAATTGCCATAGCCGTTGTACCGGCGGTCATACCTACCCAGAAGTTCACCTTGCTTTGCTTCAGCTTCCGCATAAAGAATACAGATACAACAACGAACGTACTGCCCGCTATAAAGTTGGACAGCTCTCCTACAGCCATGCCACCCTGATTGGTAAGCAAAAAGTGCAGGATGTTCTTAATCAACTCCACGGCTACACCAGCCAGTGGGCCGAACAGAATGGCGCCAATCAGCGCTGGAATTTCGCTTACACCGATTTTCAAAAAAGCCGGAAACATCGGCAGCGGGATTTCTACAAACATCAGCAGAAACCCAATGGTCGACAACAGCGATAAAAACGCTGTTCTGCGAACCTTCCCTCTCATATGAAGTTCCCCCTTCTCCCATCCAGACTATACTGTCGGTCCCGGATTTGCACCGGATCAGCCAGACGCGTTACTACTATTTTTGCGTCCGGGTCGCGGACTAAGGGACAATATGAAGCGCCCCATCACCGCCGGTCGGGAATCTCACCCTGCCCTGAAGGTTTGTATGGTGTTATAAATTTCACAACCTATTTTCAAATATGCCATGAAAATGCTTGTTCGTCAATACAGAAGCAGTAACTTACAAAAGCAAAGTTGGAGAGTTAGCGGTGGAATTTCTCTCTCTTTCTGGAAAATATTTCGGTATAATAAATGGGAAAGAAAAAGGAAGTAAACGATACAGCGCGGGGAAGAGAGGAGAAAACTATGCTATTTGGTATTCCGTATGCGGAATGGATTGGTTATGTTGTGGTAGTTGTCCTGGTCATTCTGTTCGGTCTGCCGAACGGGTGGCTCAAGCGTCTTGAAAAATATTACTCCAGTGACCATCTTCATCAGCCGCTTTCTGCTCATAACATAAGCGTTATTACGATTTGTGATAAGGAAGCAGGGGAGAAGGAGCTAGGAGCAGAGGAAACACAGCAGATTATCGCTCTGTTTAATGGGGCGAAGCTGGTACAAAAAGTAGATCCGCCGCACAATTCTGCCCACATCATAATACGTATCGCACAAAAAGCAGGCAGTATGATTGAAGTGATGCCATACCGAAACGATGTTTTAATTGTACGTGAGGAGAAAGATAAGAACGGAATCCCTATTACATATTGGGCGAAACAAGATGGTTTTGCCAAATGGTTGTATAGAAGCGAGGAGCGATAAAGATGGACAGCACAATTATAAATGATCGTACGCTTGCTCAGGGCTGTGAATATTTACGAGCCGCCGATCCGATAATGGCCCGAATCATTAATGAATACGAACCCTATCACTGGAAAGAGCCGGGGGATTATTTTGCTGTCCTGTGCAGCTCCATTGTCTCTCAGCAGTTGTCTGTCAAAGCCGCTGCGTCCATTACGGAGCGTGTTCTGCAATATTTTGGCGGCCAGTGGCGCCAAGAAGCTCTGCTTGCAGCATCCGAGGAGGAGATGCGGGCATTGGGGCTCTCGCGTGCCAAAGTCGTATATGTAAAAGATCTTGCTGCGCATTGTGCCGACGGACGTCTGCGTTTAGACCGCTTAACAGAGGAGACGAATGAAGAAGTAATTGAGCGCTTAATCATGGTTAAAGGTATTGGTAGATGGACAGCGGAGATGTTTCTCCTATTTGGGATGGGGAGGCTGAATGTATTTCCTGCCGATGATCTGGGAATTAAGAAAGCCATTCAGGTCAATTATGGCCTATCGGAGTTTCCCACCAAAAAACAGATGCTTGAAATCGCCGCGAAGTGGGTTCCTTATGAGTCCATTGCAACCTTGTATTTATGGAGAAGCCTAAACAATAAGCCATCAGTATAAGGATGCAGGGCGGAACCAGAGATTCCGCCCTGTTCTGCTGTTATACATTAATAAAGTCCATGCTGCTAGTTGAGGCGGATGTAGCGGCGTTCCTTTTTCATAAAAGTTCGGTATGTGCCGTAAGCTAAGATGGTAAATCCGATTGCTGTAAGTACTCTTCTCATGACGCACCTCCATGTACTGCTTTTCCACGTTTATGTGTAAGGCAATCCGGTATTTCACAAATCACACACAATTATTCTTTATAATAAAAGGCATATCTTACATAAGGAGCGTTCGGGATGAGAAAGAAGCGCCTGGCTTTTGTAATGATGATGTTGATCTGGATCATGGCCGCCGGGTGTCAGTCCGCAGCATTAACGAAAGTTCCGCGGGATGCATCCGTACTCGCAGTAGCCAATGCACGGGATAATACGATTTCGTTCATGAGTATCGAAACAGGTGAGATGCTGGCTGCATGGAAGCCCGCCTTTCCTTTTGATCGGATGCTTTTGCTGCCGGATCATCATACGGTGCTGTTGTATGGCAAGAACGGTGAAGACGCGCGTATGCTAAATATGAACTCGGGCAAAGAGGATGCGGTATGGAAGACGGGAGGCGGTATTGTCAATGCTGTATTAGCACCAGATGGAGATGCGGTGTATCTGGCGGATAAGCAGCACGGCTCCGTTCGTATGTATACGCTTGATGGAAATCAGACAAGCGAGATCAAAGTGGGGCCGTCTCCGTTCACCATGATCCCTGATTTAGCTCGCAATCGGCTGTATGTGATGGATTTGCAAGATGCGAAGCTGCGGGAGATCGACCTTTCCACAAAGCAGGTAGTTCGCACCTCGCAACTCAATGAGTCGCCTATGGGTGCGTTGCTAGCGGCTGATCGTAAGGAATTGTGGGTGGGTGGTCACGGACGCGGTGACCTGCCGGAGCAGGAGGTATCTGTATTCTCAAGTGAAACAGGACAGAAGAAAACTACTGTCCATGCACCATCGATGCCTGTTGATTTTGTGCGCATAGATAAGGACACGGTGTATGTATTAAGTCACGGGTCCAATATGCTGCGGCGGATCAACATGGAGAATGGGCGCGTAACCGGTGAGCTGGCACTGGGAGCCAATCCGTTTGGAATGGTTCATGACGGACGGTATTTGTATATCGCCAGTTATGAGAGCAACCAGATTGTAGTGGTGGATCCAAAGACCATGCGTATAGTGAAAACACTACGCACAGGGGATGGACCTATTCAAATGTTTGTGCGGGAAGGTGAAGGAAAGTGACGGGGTACTCTCTCCTGATCGTTGATGATGAAGCGCAAATGCGCGAATTAATCTGTATGTATGCAAAGCGTGAGGGCTATCGTTGTACGGAAGCCGAGGACGGAGAGCAAGCGCTTATGCTCCTTGAGAGGCATGCATTTGACCTTATTGTACTTGATGTGATGATGCCGGGCTTGGATGGATTAACTTTTTGTATGAAGGTTCGTGAAACGTCAGATATCCCGATTATTTTTGTGACAGCCCGGGGTGGGGAAGCCGATAAGGTTAGCGGGTTAAAAATGGGGGCTGACGATTATGTGGTGAAGCCGTTCAGTCCGCGTGAGCTGCTGGCTCGTATTGAAGCGCTGTTGCGGCGCACGCATCCTTCGGGTGGGAGCGGTATCGAGTCGATTGATCGGCATGGAGCGCTTGAGGTGGACATGCGCGGACATGAGGCGCGTCTGAATGGTCAGGTGCTTTCCCTTACGCTCAAAGAATTCGATTTATTAACCTGTCTCATTCGTCATCCGGGTCAGGTCATGAGTCGGGAGCGCTTATTGGAGATGGTCTGGGGCTATGAATACTACGGCAATGCGCGAACGGTCGATACGCATGTGAAGACGCTGCGTATGAAGCTTGGTGCACATGCCGGTATTATCCAGACCGTGTGGGGAGTAGGTTATAAATTCGAGGTGCCGTCTTGAAACGCATCACATTAAAGCTCAATCAGAAGCTGTGGCTTCTTGTCAGCTCCGGTGTCATATTCACGGTGTTGGTAACGTATGGGTTGACCCAATATTTATATGGGAAGCTGTATGTGCAAAACATTGAGTCATCTCTTATTTATCAGGGGCAGCGCATCGCGGATATGTATCCGCGAGAAGGGCTCACACCTGCGTTTCGCAAAGAGGTGGAGAGGATAAGCCAAGTGTCGGAAGCGGAGATTTTTGTAACCGAGAATCCGCGTCAATTGGGGGCATGTCTTCCTTTTGAAATTGAGTATGATGCGCTGATTACCCAGGAGGAGCGAAGCCGCCTAGTAGCGGGACAGACAGTAAGCAAAGTCGGCTATGAGGAGAGATTTGGCCGCCAGATCATGGCTGCGATTGTGCCGCTTTTGGACGGAAAACGCCTCGAAGGCATTGTATATTTGTATCTTCCCCTTGCAAGCATAACAGAAGCGCTTAGTGAGGTTCGCTATATTATTCTTGTATGTGCTTTTATTTTTGTTCTTTTTTCGCTCTATATTGTCCGCCATCTTGTCAATCGCCTAACGAGACCGCTGCGTCATATGGAGCAGACGGCAGGTAAGATGGCGCTCGGGAACTTCTCGCAACGGTTTGCGGTAACGGAAGGTGATGAGGTAGGCAATCTGGGACGGGCGCTCAATCACATGGCATCCGCACTTGAGCAGGTCGATACGCAGCGTCGTGAATTTCTTGCGAATGTCTCGCATGAGCTTCGTACACCGCTCAGTTATATTAAAGGCTACAGTGAAGCTGTAATTGATGGAGTCGCGGCTGATCCGGAGGAGAAGGATCGTTATCTTCATCTCATCCATCGTGAGGCAGGACGGATGGAGAGGCTTGTGCACGACTTGCTAGACTTAGCGCAGCTTGAAGGTTCCTCGTATCCTCTGCATGTGACTCCCTTACCGTTGGGGCAGCTAATAGAAGATGCGATTGACAAGTTTAGACCGTTTCTGATGGAGAAAGAAGCAGATCTTCATCTACACATTGATCCGGATGTAATCACCTGGGGAGATGAAGACAGACTAGAGCAAGTGGTTCATAATTTATGCGATAATGCATTGCGCCACCTGCCGAATGAAGGGGGTCTGCTTCGTGTAAGCCTTCATCGTGAAGAACAGGCACACCAGTGCATATTGGTCATTGCAGATAACGGGTGCGGTATTGCACCGGAAGAGTTATCGCGTTTAGGTGAGCGTTTTTATCGGGTGGACAAGGCGCGAACACGCAAGCACGGGGGGAGCGGCTTAGGTCTCTCCATCGTTAAGCAGATTGTTCATCTGCATGAAGGAACAATTTCGATACAAAGCAAGGTGGACGAAGGGACGATCGTAACCGTTAGACTGCCGTTATATGAAGAGGACGAGTAAAGAATAGGGGAGAAGGCGATGAAGCATAACCGATGCGTATGGACTGTTCTCTTGCTGTTTATCGCAACCATTGTGGTAGCGGGATGCAGCAACGAGAAGCCGCCGGTAGAGAGAAGTATACCGGAGAAGCTTACCGTGCAGTTTGCAATTGCGCCGGTATCTCCCAAGCCGAAGCAGGAGGCTGCGCTATCTGTTGCTGTAGAGCAGGGGGGAGAAAAGGTAGAGGATGCAGAAGAGGTGAAGTTTGAAGTCTGGCGTGAGGGGCAAACGGAGGCGCATACGATGATCCCGGCTAACAAGTCGGGAGAAGGCCGCTATGGGGCCGTGTATCGCTTTGAGCAAGCGGGTGTATATTATGTCATGTACCACATTGATGCACGTAGTCTGCACGCCATGCAAAAGCATAAAGTGATCGTCAAGTGAGAAAACGGGTGAGCGTAAGCGGCCCGTTTTTCTTTGGTTTTAGGGCGCATCGGCAGGTGTAGAGCGTATATATGCAGCCCCGTCTATTCTTGCTCTTCACCCGCCTTTTATAGCAGGGAAACAAGCACCCGCACTTTTGTCTTCTCATACTGTATAGAGGAAGGCAGACAAGGAGGCAGAAGATGAAGGGTTCGTATGTAGGCATCTTACTTAACCAATCGATGTATCGGGGAATCCCGGCCGGTAAGACACAAACAGAAGTACTTCCTTATTATGAGGAGGGAGCCCGGCTGTACGGACTGAAGCCTTGCTATATCCGTCTGGATGACCTGCATCTTCACCGTGATACAGTAATGGCATATGTCAGAGAAGGCCAATTATACAAGCGTATAGAAGTTCCGGTTCCTCGTGTGATCCATAATCGGGCGCTGCTATTTTCAGCCAAGGATAAGAACAAGCTAACACAATTAGCTGAGAAAAAATGCATGATATTTAATCGTTGGAATCGGTATAGTAAACCGTATATTCATTCATTGTTGTGGGCAGAGCCGTCGTTTCATCCTCATCTGGCACGTACAGTACATGGTACGCCGGACAACATACGGAAAATGATGCGCATGCACCGTGCGCTCTTTATTAAGCCGAATAGCGGTAGCATCGGTGTGGGCATTATGCGAATCATACGTATCTCGAGCGGCTGGCGTCTTTCGTATGCTGTACGGGAGAACAGGCGAAGGCATTGGAAGCAAATGAGCTTTACCAATTCGCTTCCCGCTCATTTGTTGAAGAAGCTTCAGACCCGCCGCTTTCATATTCAGGAGGAGTTACCTCTTGCGACCTTCCGTGGCAATCGCTTCGATTTGCGTGTTACCGTGCAAAAAGGCGCGACAGGAGAGTGGCAGGTGGCAGGCATGGTGGGGAAGGTGGCACCTGTCGGGCGGTTTTTAAGCAACGTTGGTCAGGGTGGAAAGGTACACCGGCTTGCAACGCTGCTTAGTGAATATCCGGATTTGCACGTCGGAAAGGTAAAGCACGGAATAGAGGAATTTGCGTTACGTGTTGCCCGCTATCTAGAGAAGACGCTGCCAGACCTTGCTGATATCGGGCTTGATATCGGATTGACGAAGAAGGGAAAACCTCTGTTTATTGAATGCAATGGACGGGATCAGCGCTATGCGTTTGGCAATGTGCGCATGATGGAGGAATGGAAGGCAACGTATGCAAATCCGATGGGCTATGCCCGTTACTTGCTTGATAAAATAGATGCACAAGAAAAAAAAGACAGCACGGATTAGGTGCTGTCTTAGCTTATGCATAGGCTGTGGAGTAGATTATTTGTCCTTCATTTCTTTTAGCTCATCAAGCTTCAGCGGCTCGATTGGTGAGGTTGTATCAACATGGCCAAGAATGGTGTCCACTTCTTTACCGTCAATGACAACTTTCATGTTTTTGTAGCCAAATTGCTGTAAAATGGTTGCCATCTCTTCAAGCAGGAACATTTCGCCGGTAGAACCCAGGTTGGCTTTCTTAATTTCAGGAGAGAGGCTGATGATGGCGGTATCCCCTTCTTTTTTCAGCGATTGAATCTTGACTTCTTTAGGCATAAGAGACGTAAGCTTTTTGCTTTGCGGCCCATTCTGCCATGCCATTAATGCAATGGTCGGGAGATTTTCTTCTTTTTTGTATTTAATGGTGCGTGCTTCTTTATATTGCTCCATGAGATCGGTATCGCTAAACACCAGCATTACTTCTTTTTCTTTAATACTTTCTTCCTCTGAATTATCAGCTGATGGCTGTTCTTCTTTTGGCGCTTCTGTCGGTGTTTGCTTGCTTGTATTATTTGGCTGCTGCGCAGGAGGGTTCTGCGTGGTATTATTACCTTCCGGAGCGGAGCCACCGCTTGGAGTGGAAGATGTTGTACAGCCCGTAATGGCTAGCATAAGCATAAGTAAGATAAAGACAAGTGCGCGATGTAGACGCATATGTATCCTTCCCTTCTGACTGAAATAGACTTAATTTCTATTCTTACACAATAAGTTACCAGAAAACACCTGCTGAAGTCCTAATCTCTCCATTGTAGTTAGACTCTTGGAAGTTGAAAACGATGCAGCAAATTATAAATTTTTTATGCTACAATATAAATTGAATTCGAAAGCAGGAGATGAAGCAATGGAAAACACATCCGTTCTTTCAATTGTGAAAGCGATCAGCGATGTATTCCCTCAGGAAGCTTCGATTGCGATTGCGGATAAATCAAGATTCATCTATTACCAGCCCAGCCGGGCTATAGATCTGAAAATCAAACCAGGCGACGAAATTTCTGAAGGAACACTCACACGCCAAGCGCTTTCACGAAAACAGAAAATAGAGCAGTATCTCGACAATAGTGTGTTTGGTGTCTCATATTATGCGATGAGTACGCCCATACTAAATGAAGGCGATGCGGAAGGGTGCATTACGGCGATTTTTCCACCGACGGCAACGCCCGGTCTTCCCAAATTACCGCGTCATCACTTTTTAATCGGCAAAGGCGAGGATCGCTGGGTACCGATTCCGCTTGCGGAGATTCATTTTATTGAATCGGAGAAGGGAAAGACGTACTTGTATACGGAGCGCGGTGTGTATGTGAATAAATACAGCTTACTTGAGCTTGAACGCATGCTGCCGGGTGATTTGTTTATACGGAGTCATCGCGCTTATATGGTGAATGTCTACTCCATTGATGAGATTCATCCAGATTTTCACTCAACATTTATGCTGATCATGAATGATGCGGCGCGCACCCGTGTGCCGGTTAGTCAAAAATATGCCAGCTCGTTCCGTCGCCTGCTGGGATTTTAAGAAGGGGAGACCCTTCTTTTTTTATGGATATTGTTGTAAAGCGCTTTCAAAAAAATGGAGGCGCACGTATGCTTCACTCCTATATTCTCTGCTTTATCGATGTATTTTCTCCTTTATTCGCTTTCTGCGGCGGCAACACATAAGGCGTGCTATTGTTTATATTACAAATTGTTAAAATAATAACGTTTTCAAAAGGGGCGTATTCACATGTTCACGAAACGTTTACGTAATAAAGCACTCCAAGAACGTCTGGTGACAGCGCAAGAAGCAGCAAGCTGGATTAAAGATGGAATGACTCTTGGCTTAAGCGGATTCACGCAAGCCGGGGATGCAAAAGCCGTTCCGCGCGCCTTGGTAGAGCGGGTAAAAGAAACAGGCGAACAATTGAAAGTAAATGTATATACAGGTGCTTCTCTCAGTTCCGAAGTTGATGGGATTATGGCGGAAGCGGGCATCATTAACCGCCGCCTTCCTTTTCAAGCCGAGAAACGTATGCGCAGTAAGATTAACAGCGGTGAGATCACGTATATCGATCAGCATCTGTCTCATACTGCTGAAATGGTGCGTGCTGGCACGATTGACGCCATCGATGTAGCAATTGTGGAAGCGGTTGCGGTGACGGAGGAAGGTCACATTGTTCCGACGACTTCGATTGGCAACTCATCCATTTTTATTGAGCATGCAAAAGAAGTCATCATCGAGTTAAATATGGCGCAGCCGCTTACGCTTGAAGGCATACACGACTCATATGATGTAGGACCTCAAGGGCATCGTCAGCCAATTCCGTTGACGGCAGTAGAACAGCGAATCGGAACGTCTGCGATTCCTGTTCCGCTTGAGAAAATCAGAGGGATTGTCGTAACGGATGAGCAGGATACGGCATCTTCAATCGTAAAGCCTGATGAGGAAACTGCTGTTATGGCGGGTCACTTAATTGAGTTTTTACGCAACGAAGTCAGAGAAGGCCGTCTGCAAAAAACGCTCGCGCCGATGCAATCAGGTATTGGATCGGTAGCCAATGCCGTTTTCCACGGATTTTTGGATTCGGAGTTTACCGACCTTGAAGTATACTCAGAAGTGCTTCAGGATGCGGTATTTGATCTGCTTGACGCAGGAAAGATCCGCTTTGCATCTGGATGCTCAATCATTCTGTCGAAGGAGAAGGGCCAACAGGTCTTCCCGAATTTCGAGAAGTATAAAGATCGCGTACTTTTGCGTCCGCAGGAAATTTCCAATCATCCGGAAATCGTGCGCCGTCTCGGCCTGATTGCGATCAATACGGCACTTGAGCTTGATATTTATGGCAATGTGAATTCCACACACGTGATGGGAACAAACATGATGAACGGCATTGGCGGCTCCGGTGATTTTGCCCGCAATGCTCGTCTGGGGATCTTTGTTACGAAGTCCATTGCCAAAGGTGGCGACATATCAAGCATTGTACCGTTTGTGCCGCATGTAGATCATACAGAGCATGATGTGGATGTGATTGTAACGGAACAAGGTGTAGCCGATCTACGCGGTCTTTCTCCGCGTGAGCGCGCCGAAGCGATTATCGAGAACTGTGCACACCCGGACTATCGTCCGCAACTGCGTGCATATTTTGAAGAAGCTTGTGAGCAGGGCGGACAGACGCCGCATATATTGGAAGAAGCTTTCGCATTTCATACGCGTTATAGAGAAACAGGAACCATGCTTGATAAGTCCTTACAAGGAATGGCGCAAGCAGAAACAGACAAAGAAACTGTACACGTATAGATAAGACAGAGCGTGCACGGTGAAACAAGAGGATACGTGGAGAGAAACCATATAGACAGAACGGATGCCGCCTTTCTAATTGAAAGGCGGCTCTCTTTTTTCATTCCTTTTTTATAGGCTTTCTTGTATAGTGGTAAAAGATGCTACGATTAACGGGAGTTTGATTGCTATGAGACAAAACCAGGAGGATATGTGCGAGATGAGGCACCTGCCGCCCGGCGTGACCGCAGCGTCGGCCATTCCTCGGGCCGAGACGGCGGATGGACTGACTTCAGAGCATGTAGTGACAGATGACGCGGCAGACGCGTTTTTCTTTCGTGCACTGGAGCAAACAGGCATTCGCCTAAACGAATCGCAAATCGAAGCGGTAAGAGCTACAGAAGGCCCCGTACTCATCAACGCGGGTGCCGGAAGTGGGAAGACGACCGTCCTTACCTGTCGTACCGCCTATCTTATGCTGGTCAAAGGTGTGCCGCCGCGTGATATTGTATTGGTCACCTTTACCCGCCAGGCTGCACGTCAGATGAAGGAGAGGCTGCTTTCGATTCCCGGTGTTACGCAAGGGATGGTAAAACAGATTATTGCCGGTACATTCCATTCGCTGGCGCGGACGATTTATTTTCACAAGCTTAGCCAGTCACCGCGCATTATGAGTGAAAAGCAAAAAACATACATGATCGAACAAATCACCAAGGAGATGGCGACAGGGGAACAATATGAACCAGAGACGCTGCTCTCCCTACTTGCCTATCTTAAGAATAATTTGTTCGTAGTCGGCGATACGTGGGTAACAGAAGAAGTGGAAGGGCTTAAAGACGATGCGCGCCGTGTACTTAAGCGATATGAATCGCAGAAGCAGGATAATAACCTTATCGACTATGAAGACCTGATTACCGGATGCATTGAAACGCTGCGTCAGAATGAAAAGTACCTCGGTGCGCTGCGCCGTCGGATGGCGTATATTATGGTGGATGAATATCAGGATACAAACATCGCACAATATGAAATGATTCGGCTGCTCTCAAGCACGTCCAACTTATGTGCGGTTGGAGACCCGGACCAGGCAATTTATGGCTGGAGGGGTGCGGAGCCTTCTATTATTCTGCGCTTTCCGGATGAGCATCCAGACTGTACGCGCATTACGCTTGATATTAACTACCGCTCCTCCGCAGGCGTTGTCGGTCTCGGCAATGAAGTGATTCGGCATAATAAGAAGCGTTTTAAGAAAGAATTGAAAGTACTGCCTGGTGAAGTTCGGCTGCCGAAGTATTTTACGGCCCGCTCTGTGGAGCGAGAAGCGGAGGAAGTGCTGCAGTTGATTGAACAGTTGACCGCATCTGATGGGTATGAGTATGGTGATATCGCTATTCTCTATCGGACGCACAGTACGGTGCGTACCTTATATGAGAAGCTGCTGCTAAGCGGTATTCCGTTCACCACGCATCGTGACGACCCAACATTTTATGAACTTTCTACCATTCGTCCGGTGCTTGATTTTATGCGGCTGTCGCTTGATCCATATAACGAAGCGGCACTCGAAGGTGTCCTGCCCTGTCTATATATCAGCAAAGCCCGCTTCATGAAAGAAATCCAAATCCTCTCGATTCAGCGGGGCGTATCCTATGTGGAGGCGCTGCGGTATTTAGAGGGCATTCCATCATTTCAGCGCCGGCGCATCAGTGAACAGGTCGATTGGCTCAGAAGCATTGCCCGGTTAAGTCCGCTGCAGGCTGTGCGAGAGATTCGCAATGAAGCAGGGGGCGGCTATGATAAGTTTCTCGGCAGTGAACAGGAAGGAGCCGTGACTTATCATAAGGAGATGCTGCGTGATGATCTGTTTGAGCTTGAAGAAGCGGTGAAGGCATTCGCTACGGTAACTGAATTCTTAGCATATGCAGATACCATTCTCGCACAGAAAGAGACACGGAAAAAAATGCAGCAACCAAATCATGGTGTCACGCTGCAGACCATTCACAGTGCCAAAGGACTTGAGTATCCGGTCGTTATTCTTATCGGAGCAATTGACGGTGTCCTCCCGCATAGCATTGCGGTGGACCCGGAGGAGAAGCCGGATTTTTGGCTGCATAAGAAAAACGATGAGAAACAGGACGAAGCAGTGGAGGAGGAGCGTCGGCTCGCATACGTGGCTGTTACAAGAGCGATGCAGGAGCTCTATATCAGTACGCCGCAGTATTTTCGCGGCAAGCCCGCCATCCCGTCCCCCTTCCTGTTAGAAGCGTTTCGCAGCGCACCATAGATTTTAGTACGCAGGTAATAATAAGGAGGAACACAATCAGTGAAACCAGAAGCAGGCATGCTGGTGACAGCAACCGTAGAAAGAAAGGCGCCGTTTGGTTATTTTCTGTCGGTAGGGGGACAAGACGTCCTTCTACATCAGAGTGAAGTGGAAGATGGGGTAGAGATTGGTTCACAAGTAGAAGTGTTTCTCTATCATGATCATCAGGACAGGCTGGCCGCCACGCAGCATAAGCCGCATGTTACACTTGGCGAGTTCGGCTGGCTTGAAGTGAAGGACATACACCCGCGCATGGGCGTGTTTTTGGATAATGGCATTCAGAAGGATTTATTACTTCCGGCTGATCAGCTGCCCGAGATCAAAAGTAAATGGCCGCGTGAGGGTGATCGCGTATATGTACAGCTTGAGCATGATAAGCAGGGCCGGATGCTTGCGGTACTTGCGCGCGAGGAGGATTTTGCCCAGGTTGCTACGCCAGCAGAGGAAGAGGCGTTCAATCAAGATATCACCGGATATATCTATAAAGTCATTAAAATTGGCGCATTCCTGCTAACCGAGGGGCAGCACCTTGCGTTCATTCATCGGGATGAGGCGAGTGAGTCCCTGCGTGTAGGACAGCGGGTAGAAGGCCGCGTCTCAAAAGTGCGCGAAGACGGGCGACTTAATGTAACGATGAAGCCGCGCAAAGAAATAAGCTATAACCAAGACGCTGAGATGATTTATGATTACCTAAAAAATCGGGGCGGGCGCATGCCGTATACGGATAAGACTGAGCCGGATGTTATTAAAGAGAAGTTTGGTATCAGTAAAGCCGGCTTCAAGCGTGCATTAGGCAAATTAATGAAAGAACGCGGAGTTTATCAGGAAGATGGCTGGACCATTCTTTCAGAAAAAAAATAATGATACATTCCTACAACAGGCGCCGATATTTTATCGGCGTTTTTATCTTTTCTAGTACAATATGTACTTGAATTATTTATGAGAAAGCGCATACAATGTAAGTATATACAATTCAGACTATAAGCAATATATAAATAAGAGAAAAATACATATCAAAATGTTTAAAATGCGACATAAACGTGGTAATGGATACGAAAATATATACCATACATAATCCGGAACTGGTGAATACAACATACAACACACACCATATCAAGGGAGGCTGCTAGGCAGTGGTATATTATGATGAGAAGTCGCAGATGAAAAAATGGGAACGCTTATCAAATTTGCGAATGCAGATGCTTTCCATGGAGAATAATACATGGACAGAGCCCGAAGAAGAAGAGTCGACGGTGCTAGATGATATGAGAAGCGGTGAAACGATTAACATCAATGCAATTCACACCGGCGTGTCTTGGCAGCAGGCCCATGAAGTAAATCGAAGCATTTCACGCTTGATGGGAATGGATGCATATCGAGGCACCTTTGAATAAAAAATGTCCTGTACAATCTGTACAGGACATTTTTCTTTTAAAAAGTTGGCACATTTTCAAGATTCCAACATACATTTTGTAAGAGGAAACAGTTTAGACATCAAGGATTTTGGGTAAGGTTAGTTAGCTATTATACGCTGTTTTTATCATCTAATAGTAAGGAGAGTGAAGCTATGTACTACGTGGTATATGAAACAATTTCTTTGTTTGGAAAAGCGAATGATCATAACGTAGCTGCATTTGAAACGCTGGAAGAAGCGCGTTTATTCGCTAAAGAAGTTGCTGAACAGGGCTCTCCACGTGTAACGATTGCCCAGGAAATGGTCGGTGACGAGCGGCTGGCCAATTAGCTATAGGAAAGGAAAAAGAGTGGACCCGGTAGTGTACGGGTCCGCTTTTGATTATGAATGGGATGGTTGAGATGTTTCGTATATGAAGAAAGCGGGTAAAATATTTCTAACTGAAGCGGTAGATCCCGAAGCAGAGGAGTAGATGAACATGGTACATGGACGTTTGCTTTATTTCAACAAACACTCAGCCATTCCCCAGGAAGAAAGAGACGATGCAACGATGCGTCCAAGTGAAGTGGTGACGTATCGCTTGTCCGAGGAAGAACTTGAGAAATACCGCAATTTACCGCCGGTTGAAGGCAAGAAAAGCATTTCACTGCCGTACCGGAAAAAGAAGAAGTAAGCAGACACATCCCCGCCTACAAGGCGGGGATTTTTGGTGGAAAAATGCAATTGACCACATTTTGACCGCCTTTAGTCTACTAAAGTGCCTGAAGGAGGGTGCCTGCTGCTATTCCTCATTGCCATTTCCAAATTAGCTGCCAAGTCTTTCTGCATGTCCAAGGCGTTCAGAAGCCAGCTTTGGATTCTCTCCCTGGATTGGAACCAGGCGAAAAAAGAAGTCTCATTAACGATCGGAAAGAGGTAAATGAATATGCCGATGAATCCATTTCGGGAAGCAGCGAGCATGGCAAAGGTAAACGGATAGGACTTCTGTTTTATATACTGAGATGTCACTTTATGCGTGGAAGGGAAATGATGTAAGGAATTAATTTTATAGGTCGAAGAAACTATGTACCCCATTGAAATCATGACCAAACATATGACTGAATAGAAAGTAAAGTCGATGTTATAATTTTTACGCAATTCACTATCTTATTTACAGACATATCGTAAAACAAATAAACAAAAGGAGGTGGAAACTATAAAGTTAAGTTGTTACCTGTGAATTATGATTTTAATTACAAAAGGGGGCTATTGATTATGCTTAAAAGCCCTTCTTCTAAAAGAACGCGGCCTATAGCACTAACCGTTTTACTCTTTGTTTTTACCTTTATTTCCATTTGTGCAAATGAAAAATCTTTTGCGGCAGCATCTAATGCCCAAGTGTTAACATCCTATACGTATTTTAATGGTAGTTATTCAGGTAGCGTAAAAAGCTATGTTTATAGTGATGGAACACACATTAGTGAAAGTCCTACCCCTCCTTCAAATGCAAAATGGATAGTAGCTAAGAAAATTTATGATGATGAATGGTCTTCATATTCCCGGGATGAAGTATATCTTTATAGTAAAGATAATCAGGTACGAGAGACTACTGATCCACTCTCCATACCGGTAGATGCACGTTGGGCGACGCTTTCCAGATTCAAAATTGAAACAATGGAAAACAAGGAAATACGTTATCAGACGTACAAATATAGCGTGGATGGCATTCAGGAAGTTACATCTAGTACAATCCCACCATCTTATGCTCTATGGGTAACTTTGGCTCATTTCAATAATGGGTGGGCTAGTCCAACAAATGATACATCCAATGAGCAATTTGATACGTATGTTACGAATAACCCTGTTACTAGCCCGCCAACAGGATCCATTACAATAAACTCTGGGGCAGCCTATACATCCTCTTCTACTGTCACATTAGAAGTGAATGCCTCTGATCCAGAAAACGATTCTCTTAACATGAGGTTTTCTAATGACAATGCAACGTGGAGCAGTTGGGAAACAGTATCCGCGACCAAGGCTTGGTCGCTTGTAGCAGGAGACGGGAACAAAGCCGTCTATATGCAAATCCAGGATGCAAGTGGATTAGTATCCGATACGTATTCCGATACCATTATTTTAGATACGACAGTGCCGGATACTTCTATTACGTCACACCCTGCAGGAATGACAAGTAGCACAGGAGCGACATTTACGTTTACCTCAAATGAGGGAAGCAGCTCATTTGAATGCAGTCTGGATGGGGGCGCATATACAGCGTGCACTTCTCCTGTTACGGTCTCAGGTTTAAGTTCAGGCAGCCATACTTTTGCTGTACGAGCAAAGGATGCAGCAAGAAATATAGATGGAACTCCAGCGATGTATGCATGGATGATTGATACAGTACCGCCGATTATGACAGGGGTAAGTAATGGTCAAAAAGTTAATACTGACTTAACCATTTCATTTAATGAAGGAACAGCTACATTAAACGGCTTGCTCTTTACAAACGGTACAACAATAAGTAATGAAGGCTTCTATACTTTGGTTGTAACAGATGCTGTGGGAAATACAACAACGATTTCTTTTACGATAGACAAAACACCACCAACGGGCTCGTTTACGATTAATAACGGAGCGGCGTTTACATCAAGCGACAGTGTCACACTTGATATTACCGAGAGTGGAAGTACTGATATGCGGTTCTCCAATGATGGAAGTACATGGAGTAGCTGGGAAACAGTAAAGTCTACTAAGAGTTGGATTCTTACTGCTGGAGATGGTAGCAAAACCGTTCATATGCAGCTGCGTGATGATGCAGGAAATGAACTTTCTCTTACGAACTCCATTACATTGGCAGGTCCGCCAGAAGCACCACGGATAACTGCGGATGACATAAATAATGTCATCATGGGTTTAACAACAGCTATGGAGTTTAGTGTAGACGGAGGCTCGTATATCCAGTATACAGGGAATAACCATCCAAATCTAAGTGGAAACCATACGGTGAGAGTAAGGGTTGCAGCTAATGCGGTAACGGGAGCACCTGCCGGAGCAGAGACAGTCCTCACGTTTACAACGAATCCTCCACCTACTGTGACTCAGCTAACTCTCACACCTTCTACGGCAACCATTGAGGTAGGGACAACGCAGCAGTATAGAGCAATAGCTGAATTTACGGATGGTGCAACTACAGATGTAACGAGCTTATCAACATGGTCGGTAGATAAACCAGCGATAGCAGGTGTTACGAACGGACTGGTCAACATTACATCGGCCGATACAGTTACGGTTACGGCTGATTATCAGGGGACTCTTGGAACAGCTACCCTTCTTGGAATAGAAACGCCACCTCCTGCACCGACCGTAACGAGCATTGGAGTGACACCGGATACCATTACCTTGTTGCCGGGAGCCACACATCAGTTATATGTGGAAGCGACAATGTCCAATGGAAGCACAAAAGATGTGACAGCAGGATCGGAAGGAACTACTTATTTATCGGCCAATACGAATCTGGTAACAGTCAGCCCAAATGGATTGATTACGGTTGCATCTGGAGCGCAGTCAGGAACGGTAGGAGTAACCATCATAAACAATGGTCATACCAAAAACGTAGCTCTTGTAATTACACAGCCTAGCCAGCCGCTGTCTGCCAATGCGAATCTGCGTAATCTTACCGTGAATCAAGGAATAATCAATCCGGTATTTGATCCAGGTGTAACAAAGTATACGCTCACTCTTTCAAATCAAAGTACGTCCATTGACTTGGTAGCGACTTTAGATGATACGAATGCATCGATAACAATAAATGGTCAGATGCAAAATAATGGTGTAATAAAACCCATCTCTGTTCCTGAAGGAAACAGTGTAGTAGTAATTGTAGTGACTGCTGAGGATGGTACAACGAAAACGTATAAGCTTACCTTATACCGTGCGTACGCTTCGAGTGGGGGAAGTGGTGGAGGGGGAGGCTCCTCTTCGTCTACGGTGCCAGTACCTCCTACGGAAGTGAAGCAACCGGAGTCGCCAAAGGTTCAGCCTTCCCCAACTGTTTTTAACGATACAGAGAAACACTGGGCAAAAGAAAAGATTCAAGGGGCTGTGCAAAAGGGGCTAGTAAGTGGCTATCCAGATGGAAGCTTCCGGCCAAATCAACCAGTAACACGAATTCAATGGGTATCACTACTTGCACGTGCCTTACAATTACAGGGTGAAGAGGAAGTAACCTCTTTCCATGATCAGGGAGAAGTTCCAAAATGGGCGGAACAATCTCTTTCCCTTATAGTAAAAAAAGGACTTGTCAGTGGTTACCCGGATGGCACATTCCGTCCGAATCAGGAAATTACACGAGTAGAAATGGCTAGTATTCTTGCACGTGCTCTGAAGTTAGAAGTGAAGAATAATCCACCGACAACATTTTCAGATAATAAGGAAATTCCAAAATGGGCACAAGGCTCTGTAAATGCTTTGTTTGAGAAAGGTGTAATCCGCGGCCGAGGCGGTAATCAATTTGCACCTAATGATTTAACTACCCGAGCAGAGGCTGTTGTTTTTCTTCTTAATATGTTAGAACAAGAATAGTGTTTGTGCAGATAGAAGAGCAGAACAGTAAATACGTGTACTCAGTTATAGTTAAGGCCTCCCGCTTATCCGGGAGGCCTGATTTTGTTAGAGATTTTAAAGGGCATAGCAAAGAGTTGCGGTCTGAAATAGGGTTAAACAGGTCCTTTCGCGCTGTTTTCTTGACCACGCATTTGACCACATCCTGATTTTATTCCTTTGTTTTTCTTTCTTTTCTTTTACATATAATAGAGAAAATACCATACGTAACTTTTACTTTGACATCAAATTTTCTTGATTTTTTCCACGTTGTTACTTTATGTCAACAAACACTCAGCCATTCCCCAGGAAGAAAGAGACGATGCAACGATGCGTCCACGATATTTATTATCCCCTGGATTATAATGCACATTTCTAATACCTGTCTTCTTAAGCTTAAAATCTGGATGATAGGTAAAGAAACATTCAGAAACCTTATCGACATTAGGATTGGTCTCTAACTGTTTCATTTATATAGTAATCGAGTATAAAGGATGCCTTTATTTTTTTGCTTTTGAATAAATCGGTAAACCATTATCATCTACACATAAAAGCATATAACCACCAGCTACATTTTGTAACTCAGTTTCGTCTAATTCATACTCATTTTTTTTCAAGTCTGGAAGTACAACAGTTAAATGTGCACCAGCGTTATCAACTATCTGTAATTTGAATCCTTCAGGTAAATCTAAGCCTACTACTTGCTTAACAGCATTTGACGGATTCCTTAAAGCAAGCTTACGAAACTCTGCATCCGTAGATGCTTTCTCTTGAAATTGGATGATTGCTTGATCTAATTTTTCGTTATTCCATTCCATATCTACATTCCTCCTCGTATTCTTTGAATGCCATGCATTGATTATAATTTAAGAAGGGATAGATGAAACTGTAATTCAAACTACAAACAATTCATTTTTATTCCTCTAAATAAAAATTACAGGTTTGTAGTCTGAGCTACAGTTTTATCCTGTTTACCTTGTTAGAATGAATTCATCAAGATTCATACAACGAAATGGTATAAAAGGAGTTGCTCATGATGAAAAAGAAACTTATTGGCGGACTGATGATTGCCACTATGGTATTCTCTAGCGCCGGGGCCGTATCTGCTGGAAGTATTGGAAATGTAAATGGGATCGATGTAAGAAATATGGATGTAGAGACGGCTTTAATGCTTGTTCAATCACAACGACAACAACTGTTGGATGCTCAACTGCAAGATCAAATAAACAATGCTCAGCAAATGGATATGCTGCGGCTTCAGAATCTTTCGAACAAGCGTAATGAAGCATTTGATGTTATGACGAACTTTATTAAAAAGATGCAGGATAGTAGAAGCTCAATTATCGGCAATATGCGCTAAAGTCCTAAAGTCACTCCACGGAGTGGCTTTTTCTTTTATCGTAAAGCTGAGGTGAATATCGACAACCATACATCACTAAAAATTTCCAGTAAAGAGGTAATAAGAGAGTTGTATAGAATGTAATCTAGTATGGAAGAGGAGGAGTAGTAGTGAAGAAGCTAGGGACTGGGTTAGGTATATTGGTTTTATTTTTATCGTTAGCAACAACGGGGTATGCAGAAGGATGGAAGACTTTTCATATGAAGGGGTATCAATTTCAAGCGCCTTCTTATAGTAAGGAGATAGTGAAAAACTACCAATTTGATGTAATGAAGGAGACAGTTGATAAACTAGAAAACGCCGATTATGAACTGACAATTATACTTAAGCAGAATAATGATAACAATAACAAAAACTTACTGCGGACTTCGCAGTATAAAAAAGGAACGGCGGCTTATAATAGTGCCATTCGTATACTAAACAACTATAAAAGCTTACAACAAGCGCATAAAATCGTTGTCTGCATGAACAATAAAGACGTAACCAAAGCAATTCAATCTACCAAAGAAGGTACGGGAATCCTGCTCCAAAATAAAAAAACGCTCTTTTTTGTTTTAAGCAGGCAGGTTGGCTCAGAAAAGAAACAGGCCCTGATCGCGCTAAAGATGGGTGCCAATAATGCAGCATACCTGGTATTTGAAAGTAGTAGGAAGGATTTTGAACCTAATTTACCTATGTTTTTAAAAGTTGTTGATACCGTTTCTTTTAAGAAATAGCGTATGGATGAATGTTTTAGTAAGACGCCGTACATCGAATGGGACATACGGTGATGTAAGTAGTCGGGGGTTGATCGCCCCCTCCTACTCGATGGAAAAAGGTGCATGCTATGTTTTGTGTGCTTGGGGAGAGGCAGTGGATCGTTAATTAATGAATATCATGCTTTTTAAAGTTACCGCCCTTAACTTCAGCTACGTCATATACAATAACAAAGGCGTGGGCGTCAATTTCATTAATGATTTCTTTCATTTTACTTTCTTCTAACCGGTTAATAACACACGTAATTTCTTTAAATTGCTCATTTGAATAACCACCTTGAGCCAGTTTATATGTTGCCCCACGCCCTAAGCGGTTACGAATTGTTTCTACCATCAATTCGGGTTGCGTTGTAATAATTTTAAAGGTTTTAGAACCGCTTAATCCTTCTTCAACGATATGAATGACTTTAGAAGCAATAAAGTAAGCGATAGCCGATAAGATGGCCCCTTGAAGACCAAAGACTGTTGAGACAACAATAAACACAAACATGTTTAAAAATAAGATGAGATCGCTTGTTCCAAAAGGTAATTTGCGCGAAAGCAGCACAGCTAACATATCAATCCCATCCAATGCTCCGCCATTCCGTAATGCCAATCCCATTCCAAAACCGATGATAATCCCACCAACAACGGTTATTAATAACGTATCACCTTGTATAATGGTTGGTACACGATGCATAAGACTGGTGCCGATTGCCAGTGAAGCAATCCCGATAACCGAGTAAATAGCAAAGCTTCTGCCAATTTGTTTATATCCTAAAAATACGAACGGGATATTCAGTACTGCAATTAGCAGCCCTAGAGGTAATCCGCTTAATTGTGAACCGACGATACTTAAACCTGTTACACCCCCGTCTGATACATTGTTTGGGATTAGTACCGATTCGAGGCCATATGCTGTTATGAAGGCTCCGATAATAACCAATAGCATTCTTGAAGCCATTTTAAGCCTGTTGGATTTTTGTTTTGCGATTGTACTCATTTGACTCTCCTTGTTTCAGAATATGTTCTCTGTTCGTATTGGACACATGGAAGTAAAGTACGTTCGTATAAAATAAGATGTTTCAATCCTCACGTATCCCATTTTATCATCGTAGACATCTTGGTTTAGGCTGTTTTTATTTTCGCATGTTGTGCTCTGTGTGTCTAGAATGTAGTCTACTAACAATTTTGTCTGTAGTTCAATAATCATATACTGGTGTTTTTCAATGAAAAGGAGAGCGATTATGGTTAAGCAAGCTGGACTAGAGGATGCGCAAACTGTAGCGGAATTGGCATTATTGCTTTGGCCTACTCATACCACAGCGGAACTTATAGAAGAAATGGAGCAATTGTTTGGAGAGAAGCATGCGGCTGTTTTTCTCGCATATACCAGCAACCAGGCAATAGGGTTTGCTCAATGTCAATTACTGACGAAGTTCGATAACAAAAGAAGTAAGCCGGTTCTCCCTAGTACAGGAAAAACCGGCTTTTTGTCTCTGAAAATTGTATGAGCGTAGGGCTTAACAGCCAATACGGCGGAAACAATCCATTTATCTATATCCCTCTGCGTTGGCCGGTTTTCCAGCTTCCTGAACTTCAACTAAGTATCTGAAGCAATCTGGCTGCGATCCGTCTATATCAAAAAAATTATACATTTTAGCCAACTGACCGCTTGATAGTGAATGTCCATTTAAACGATCTTTAGCTGGGTCTGCTGCGATGGCAGTAACCGCTCGTCCTGTAAAACGTGGGGTTTCAGAGATAACGAAATGAGGTTCCTTTTTTGTCGCATCCATCCAGTTCTCTTCCGTAACCCCAAATTCCTCAAGCATGATTTCCGAACGCATCCATCCTGGTGTAAGAGAGATCGCCGTGCATCCATAAGGGGAGATCTCATGTGCCAAAGCCTTAGCGATCCGATTGATTGTAGTTTTCACTATATCATAGAACAAACATAGACGGTAATTATCGCGATTATATTCTTCTGTACCGTCTGTCATTTCGACAACCAATCCGCCCTTATTTTTTATTAGCAGGGGAAGCGCATAATGATTGGTAATGATATGAGTATCAATAGCCAAATGCAGCATTCGTAATCCTTTTTCCAGTGAGTGCTCCCAGACGGGGGTATTCCATTCTACTAAATATTCACCTCCCCAAATATCATTTACCAGTATATCTAGCCGTCCGTGTTCCTTCTCAATTCTTTTAATTAGGGCTTGGACCTGTTCATGAACAAGATGGTCCACTTGAACAGCAATTCCGATGCCGCCTACATCATTTACTAACTCTGCGGTTTCTTCAATCGTTTCAGGGCGTCCGTATTCAGACATCTGATGTCGTGTTGTACGTCCAGTGATATAGACGGTAGCTCCTGCTGCACCTAATTCCATCGCAATGCCGCGTCCTGCGCCTCTTGTTCCACCCGCTACCAAAGCAACTTTTCCAGCTAGAGGTTTCATTGCGTTCACTCCTTTTTCTCGATAGATATAGTATAATTACTAATGATGACATCTCTTGTCATATAAAAAGTATCTTTTTGTAAGGTGGGAAAATATGCGCGCAGATAGGTTGATTTCGATTTTATTGTTACTGCAAAATAGAGGAAAATTAACAACCAGAGAATTGGCGCAAGAATTAGAGGTTACCGGACGTACGATTCATAGAGATATGGAGGCGTTGAGTGCGGCGGGGATTCCTGTTGTAGCTGAACGGGGGAAATTGGGTGGTTGGAGATTGCTTGAACAATATCGTACAAATGTAACGGGGTTAAAAGCCAATGAAATCAAGTCATTGTTTATCTCGCCGTCTCCTCAATTGCTTGCTGATTTAGGTCTGGCAAAAGATTGGAATGAAGCGCGGCAAAAAATTCTCGCTGCGATTCCAAGTTCCACACAGGGACATTCCCAAGATATTTGGAATCGGATTCATATTGATACGACTACATGGAAACAATCACCGGAAAAAATTGAATCATTTACATTGTTACAGCAAGCAATTTGGGATGAGCGAAAGCTGCAGATTACATATGAACGGACAGATGGAGAGGTGATCGATCGAGTTGTAAATCCGTTAGGACTAGTCGCTAAAGGAAGCGTCTGGTACTTGATCGCATCTTCAGATGAAGAAATCCGAAACTATAGAGCGTCGAGAATAAAGTCCGTATTCTTGACAGAGGATTCGTTTTCTCGGCCAGATGACTTTAATTTAGCCCAGTATTGGAATAACTCTACACAAAAATTTATTAAAAATCTCCCAAGTTATGAGGTAGATGTTGAAATTTCTCCATCTATCGTTCAGAGAATACGGTTTACCGGACGCTTTGTACAGCTACTAAAAATGGATTCACCTTTAGAAGATGGGTGGATTCCAGCAAACCTGCGTTTTGATACAGAACAGGAGGCAAAAGAATACATTCTGGGCTTTGGAGATCAGATAAGAATTATTCGTCCGGACGCATTAAAGCAAACGATTTATGATATGGCAAAGCGTGTGGTGAATTTTTATGAGATAGGTGACAAAGGGATGCACTAGGAAAAAGTCCGATTTAGTACACCACTTGCATAGCATCAGAGAAGTGGATAGCATTTCGTCAAAATTCGGTGTAGTATAGGTATTTTCATTTTTTTATAGGTATTATATACTAGTAAATAATAATCAAAAAATAGGATGCGATGAGAGATTCTTTCGTACATGGGCACTTGAAGAATCTGGAGCAAGTAGTGCAACCGGCCGGTTTATTAAAACCTGGCTTTTTTTTATGGAAAAAGCAAGAAAAGAGGAGGAAACGGTGTGTTTTTTAGAAGGAAATTAAAAGTATCAAAGAAAATGAAGCCTATCCAAAAGTCAGATATTCAAACTACACCACGTTTAGGTGATAAGTTAAAATTTTTAGAGATGACCACACATGATATAGATAGCATCAAAAAGTTGGAGAACGTGATAGATCAACTTGCGGTTGAGATTACAAATCGCCATTATAGAATGCTTAGCGAATACGGGAACCTAGAAAAGATTATGCAGGATCATAGTACGGTCGATCGACTTAGTCAAACGTTTATTCAATATGTAAAATCAATACCAAGAATCAAACTGGACACAGAGTACATCCAAAACCGTGTGAAAATTGGAGAGGTACATAGTAGAATACGATTGACTCCAGAATGGTATACAGGATCTTATATTCGTGTATATGAGTATGTACTTCCAGAGATTATCGAACAATATGGACATAGACCGGATGAAATGAAAGACATTTTGATGGCGCTCATTCGTATTGTAACACTTGATTCACAGATCGTTCTTGAATCCTATCAAGAAGCTAATGATTTTAAAATTATTGAGAGTGTCAGCTCTGTTATGGAAACGGTTATTGGATTGGATAAAATAAGCACGTTAATGAATACGGTGGCATCCGCAGCAGAAAATGTAGAGAGTGTAAGTGCGGCAGCTGAACAGCTTTCTGCTTCTGTAGAAGAAGTTGCCACTAACGCAGTTAGCGTCGCAGAAAACACTGAAGAAACCATACAACAGGTGGAACAAGGACGGGAAGTAATTGAAAAGTCTCTCACAGGCTTTTTAGGTATGACAGACTCATTTATAGAGACAAGGAATAAAATTAATACGTTGCTTGACGAAATTAAAAATGTTTCTCAAGTCGTTGAATTCATCAAAGGAGTTGCTGAACAGACCAATTTACTTGCGTTAAATGCGTCGATTGAGGCAGCAAGAGCGGGTGAGCAAGGACGGGGATTTTCTGTTGTCGCCGATGAGGTCAGAAATTTGGCTGAACAGACAAAGGAATCGGTGGATAAAATCACAAAAACAATTCAACAAGTACAAACGGAAGCTAGAGAAGTTAGTATCATGGAAGAAAGAATGGCAAACCAGCTTAATGACCAAGTGGATCAAGCGAAAGATGCGATTGAAACATTAGGTACTATTGTATCGAGGATTGAACTCATCGGTAGTTCAACAGGCAATATTGCAGCGATTGCTCAGGAACAGTCAGCTGCTACGCACGATATCACCCTACGAATTAGCGAGGTGTTGCATCAGACGGATGAGATTAAGAACGATGCCCAGTACACGGGCCAAACCATTTACGATGTAAGTATGGGCATTAATAATCTTCGCAAAAAAGCAATTGGGTCCATTCCTAGATTGCAAAATAAACAGGTCATTCGAGTGGTAAAAACAGAGCATTTGTTATGGAAGTGGTGGGTATATAACAGTATCCTCGGATATCATCAAATGGAAGCACAGCATTTTGTGAATCATACGCAGTGCCGTTTAGGAAAATGGTATGAGCAAATGAGAAAACACCCACATATTTCAAAACTTCCGGCATTTAAGGAGCTGGAAGCGCCGCATCGTCATGTACATGAGCTAGCACAGGAAGCACACGAATATATAAATAGAGGACAAAAAGATAAAGCGGAATCACTGCTCTATTTAATTGAAGAATCTTCTGTGGAAGTAGTACGTCTGTTAGATCAAATACAGAATGAAATGGATCGTAGAGCATGATCTTTTCCCGGATGATCGACAATTATGGCAGTTTTATGTAAGAAATCACTTTGAAAAGTTACTGAATTTGTTTGCAGCCTACTCATATGAGGTAAACTAGGGGAGAAAAAGCATATACACTTAGGAGGAGCCATGGCTGCTGAAACTACTAATGCAAATGATTCGCTTCGCTCTGCCTACTCGGCCCGCAATCTATGGTCGGGTTTCCTATTTGGTGTTGGCTTGGTCGCCTTTATAGATGAAGCCGTTTTCCATCAATTACTGCATTGGCATCATTTCTATGACAAGTCTACCACCAGTGTCGGATTGATCTCGGATGGTTTGTTTCACGCTTTTAGCTGGTTTGCAACAATTGGATCGCTATTTATGTTTGCTGATTTGCGGCGCCGAAATGCATTGTGGCTTACAAGGTGGATAGGAGGCATGTTCCTTGGAGCAGGGGCATTCCAGTTATACGACGGAACCGTTCAACACAAACTGATGCGGTTGCACCAGATTCGCTACAATGTGGATGTTCTTCCCTATGACCTGGTATGGAATATTACCGCCATTGTTATCATGCTTATTGGCATCATCCTGGTTGTTCGCACACGAAGCGGATCACAGCAAGTGGAAGGAACCGCGTCATATGAACAATGATCACATTCATCATAGCAGCGGAGCTTCTTTAGAACTGATCTTGGCGCTGCCTTTTGTTCTGGCGTTGATTTTTTATATTGGTGCTGTAATCATATCTAATCGCCATCACAAAAAGTGGCCGTTATACCGTACAATATGTTGGGTTTGTGGCGTTATTTGTGCGGCACTTGTATTCGTAGGGCCTTTAGCCGCTCGAGCTCATGTAGATTTCACAGCACACATGCTCGGGCATTTGTTCCTTGGTATGCTTGCACCGCTTCTGATGGCGCTAGCTGCGCCTGTGACCCTTTTCTTGAGAACAAGTAACGTAAATGTAGCACGGCGTTTCACTCGCGTATTGAAAAGCTGGCCCATTCGCATGTATACGCATCCTATTATTGCATCGCTTCTTAATATTGGAGGTCTGTGGCTGCTCTATACAACCAACTTGTACGCAGCGATGCAGCAGAGTTTTCTTCTGCATATAGTAGTACACGTACATGTCTTCTTTGCAGGCTATCTTTTCACTGTGTCTATGATCTATATTGATCCAACCCCACATCGTTTTCACTTTGTCTACCGTGCCATCGTATTCATAATAGCCTTAGCGGGCCATGGAATTCTATCTAAATACATCTATGCTTATCCACCTCCGGGTGTTTCTGCAGCACAGGCGGAAATGGGCGGGATGTTAATGTACTATGGCGGGGATGCAATTGACCTTGTACTTATCACCATCCTTTGTTTTCAATGGTTCAAGGCTGCCCGACCTCGCCCATCGTTGTCTACGGTTTTAAAGTAAAAATGATTTTTTGCAAAGACCTTACTAAAGAGTTTGGTCTTTTTTTGTTGTAGTATACGGAATTTGCAAGCGGAAGCTGCTGTTGCCTAGAAAAGCTCATTGTCACGTTTATTTCCATGAGATAAACGGATTACATCAAGGAGGTTTATTTTCTTTTTTGATATTTGGTGGTAAAGCTCATTTCCCTGAACGTGATCAATGAATAAGATGCCGTTTAGATGGTCGATTTCATGTTGGATGCAGCGAGCGAGAAAACCTTTTGCTTCTAATGAAAATTCTTCGCCTTTTCTATTGAGGCTCTTTATCTTAACGTAATTCGCCCTCTTTACAAGTCCTGTGAACTTCGGAAATGATAAGCAGGCTTCTGGACCTACCTGCTTCCCCCTTGCCTTTATAATCTCAGGGTTAATTAGCTCAATCAATCCTTCCCCACAATCCATCACAACGATTCTTCTAAGTATTCCAACCTGTGGGGCAGCAAGGCCTGCGCCATCGTCTGTTGCATACAATGTATCAGCCATGTCATCGAGAAGCGTTAAGGTTTTTGTTGTGATTTCCGATACAGGTTTGGCTGCTTTTCTTAATATAGGATCACCAAATCGAACAATGTTTTTTTGTGCCATCTCCTCACATCCTTTGATTTAATATGATACGGTGCATGTTTTCCCTTCCTTGTTACGTTGGTAATACACAGGCGTCAAAAAAACGCCGCCTGTGTATGGTAAGCTATTTTACAGCAATAAGGTGTAAAAATATGATCGTAATGTCGATAAATGTTAGTAATTTACAAAAAATGGGTCTATCATATGTATAAAAAAAGAGGTATATTTTTTATACAAGAGATAATGTTAAAAATTTACTTATTGTATACGCCAAGTTGTACAGTACAGCTTTTCTCTTGATGGTCTTGGTATGGAGGTCTGTTTATGCAAGGGTATTATGAAGTAATTACTTCCGAACAGATGATGAAGCTGCTAAATACTTGGTACATCCATATTCGAGAAGAAAATGAAGAAGTAATTCACAGTATGAAAGAAGAAGTAGAAGAAAAAATTAGTAGAATGGAGAAGAACCAGACCCTTTTAGTTTATTATTCCCTTCTAGATTTTCGTTATCGATTATTAAATGAAAGTGTAACAAGGAGTGAAGCTGTTCTTGAGCAAGTAGCGCCCGAAAAACTAGATGATTTTTTAGCTTACTATTATTACTTTTTCAAGGGAATGTATGAGTATAGTTTGAAAAACTATTGTGAAGCCATTTCCGCCTATACATTCGCCGAACAAAAACTTACAGTTATTCCGGATGAAATTGAAAAAGCGGAATTTCATTTTAAAGTTGCTTGGGCACTGAGCTTTATTCCTGATGTATATATCTCGCTACAGCATATACAAAAAGCCAAAACCATTTTTGATACATATCCAAACTATAAACGTAGACAGGCGGATTGTGAGAATTTATTAGGTATTTGCAGAATGCTTGAAAAAGATTTTATGCGAGCAGAAGAGCATCTTATGACAGCTTTGCATCTTGCGCAACCCCTGAAAAAAAATGAAGGATTATTGTACCGCATTACAAAAGATATCGGATATTTATATGCCGAACAGGGGTTATCAGATCAAGCAATTCCTTACCTGGAGGCTGCTTATAATAAACAAAAAAATAAAGGTTATAAAGCTGTTTTTCTCTTAGCAAGAGAGCGCTTCAAAATCGGTGACAAACAGAAAGCTATTGAATGGATCGAAAAAGGAATAATGATGTGTACAGAGATTGGAGAACAGGAATACATTTATCATTTTAATATGATTCATGCGATATACGATACTCATGATACGACAGTCATTCAGGATGGCATTGCGTATTTCCAGCAGAAAAAAAGTTGGGCCTTTGCCGAAGAATATGCTAAGACGTATGCTGATGCTTTGTACAAGCAGGAAAAGTATGAGGAAGCTTGTGAATATTATCAATTGGCTCTTCGAGCTGATAATAAATTACAAATGGAGGTTGTCAAATGATCAAGAAAACCAAAATGTTAGTAGGTCTGTTGGCGTTAGTTACTGCTTTTGGAATCACGGGACCATACGTAAAGGATACAACGGCTGTAAAAGGTAAGCCGTCGATTGGTACATTTGCCCATCACGGAGGATAATCACTGGGAAAGCTGATTTCAAAATGAAATCAGCTTTTTTCTTTTTGCGTATAATTTTCGTTATATAAGAAATGATAAGAGCAGCAATACCCATCATTAACCAAAGGAGGAAATATACTATGGCACAACGACAAAGCGGAAATCGTAATAATCTGGTCGCTCCTCAAGCGCGGATGGCGTTAGACCAGATGAAGTATGAAATTGCAACTGAATTTGGTGTGCAGCTTGGTCCAGATACGACTTCTCGTCAAAATGGATCTGTGGGCGGCGAAATTACAAAACGCTTGGTACAAATGGCAGAACAACAGCTTGGCGGCCGCATGCAGTAATAGGTACGCCATTGCTTGCAGTGAAACAAACATGATCATTACAATCACACCCTCTAAGCGTCAATCTTGGAGGGTGTTTGATTTTATACAGTAAGCATACATACATAAGAAATCAATGGGATCACCGGGTACGTATTTTTGCTACCATTGTAAATTAACATATTGAAAATTTTCTGTATTCATATGGTAGAATATCGTAGATAGCCAGTTCTTTCTGTTTAAGCTTCAGGTATAAAGCCAATATATTCATCAAGGGAGGGGCAAAAGAGATCCATTGAATTTGAAACGAAGGAGAAATGAAATGGAATTTTACCAACATAGCAAAGAAGACGTACTAGAACTCGTTAATTCCAATGGGAAGGGCCTATCAAGTGAGGAAGTGCAATCGCGTCTACAGCGGGATGGCTATAATGAACTTGCAGATAAAGACAAAGTGTCAACATATAAGCTATTTTTAGAAACATTTAAGGACCCGATGGTGGTTGTTCTTCTTATAGCAGCCGCAGTACAAATCCTGCTTGGTGAGATGGTTGAGTCATTAATTATTTTTCTTGTTCTGCTTATTAATTCAGTAATTAGTGTGGTGCAGACAAGGAAAGCGGAAAGCTCCTTAGAGGCATTGCGGGATATGTCTGCACCTGAGGCAAAAGTGATGCGCAATGGAACCAAACAAACAGTTGCGGCAAAAGAACTTGTACAAGGAGATATTGTTTTTCTTGAAGCTGGAGATTACGTACCTGCTGATGGACGTGTGCTAGAGAGCGGCTCATTGAAAGTAAATGAAGGTATGTTAACAGGTGAGTCAGAAGCTGTGGAAAAGTCAATAGAAGAAATCGGGGAAGAAGCAGCTCTTGGTGACCGCCGCAATATGGTATTCAGCAGCTCGCTAGTTGTGTATGGACGCGGTACTTTTGTCGTTACTGGTACTGCGGAAAAAACAGAGGTTGGTAAAATTGCTGATTTGCTTTCTAAAGCTGAACAAAAGGAAACGCCGCTACAGCGAAAATTACATGATTTCAGTAAGAAGCTGGGTATTGGTATTCTATTGCTTTGTATCGTCATTTTTGCTGTACAGGCTGCGCGTATTTGGTTTAGTGGCAGCGATGAAGACACGGTAAGCGCCTTGCTGCATGCGCTTATGTTTTCTGTCGCCATTGCGGTTGCTGCCATACCAGAAGCATTACAATCAATCGTTACTATTGTGCTTGCTGTTGGTACGAACAAAATGGCGAAACAGCACGCGATCATTCGAAAGCTTCCTGCTGTCGAAACGTTGGGATCGACACGGATTATTTGTACAGATAAAACAGGGACGCTCACACAAAACAAGATGACCGTTACAGATCACTTTTTACCTTTTAATAAGAATGAACGATTGCCAGAAAATCCAGATGATTGGGATGAAGCCGAGCGTTTGCTTGTCCACATTGCCGCACTCTGCAACGATTCCTATATTAATCAAGATGGTCAGGAAGTAGGCGATCCGACAGAGGTTGCCTTGATCAAGTTTGCGGATAAACATGCACACGAATATGAGCAGCTTCGTGCAACGCATCAACGACTATCGGAAATACCGTTTGATTCCGATCGGAAGCTTATGTCAACGCTCCATATCATTGATGGGACACATAGGATGCTAACGAAGGGCGGTCCTGATGTGATGTTCAATCGTGCCAGCTACGTGTTAGTAAACGGTGAAGAACAGCCAATGACCGATGATTTATTAGAACGTTTCACAGGCGCGAATGAAGAGTTCTCCAATCAGGCCTTACGGGTCTTGGCTTATGGTTATAAACGCCTGCCGGAAGGTAAAACACACATCGACCATGAAGAAGAGTACGATCTTGTATTAGTCGGTTTGACGGCGATGATGGACCCGCCTAGGGAAGCGGTGTATAGCTCGATAGAGGAAGCGAAAAAGGCAGGCATTCGTACGATTATGATCACAGGTGATCATAAAACAACAGCGCAGGCGATTGGCCGTGATATTGGATTAATGGGTGAAAATGATATTGCTGTTACGGGTCAGGAACTCGATACCATGTCTGAAGAAGAACTGGACCAAAAACTCGATACCATCTCTGTATATGCGCGGGTATCGCCTGAAAATAAAATTCGCATCGTGCGGGCATGGCAGAAAAAAGGGGCGGTGACGGCGATGACGGGCGATGGTGTCAATGACGCGCCAGCATTAAAACAGGCGGATATAGGCATTGCGATGGGAAGTGGGACCGATGTTGCCAAGGATGCGGCTGCGATGATTTTAACGGATGACAACTTTGTATCCATTGTTAAGGCTGTCCAAGTTGGCAGAACAGTGTTTGATAATATTAAGAAGGCGATTAGTTATTTATTTGCAGGGAATTTGGGAGCAATCATTGCCATCCTGTATGCAGTCATTTTTAATCTGCCTAACCCATTCACTGCCTTGCAGCTCCTATTTATTAATCTTGTTAATGATTCCCTACCTGCCATTGCCCTGGGTGTAGAAAAATCGGAGCCAAATGTCATGCAGAAAAAACCACGCGCAGTTGATGAGGGTATATTTGCTGGTGGAACAATGAAGGCGGTACTGACACGCGGCATGCTCATTGGGATTGCGGTTATTGTTTCCTTTTATATTGGCCTATCACATTCGGATGAGATGGGTGTGGCAATGGCATTTACTACGCTCATTCTATCTAGAACACTACAAACATTTGCGGCCCGTTCCAATACACAAACCGCAATAGGGTTCGGATTTTTTAGCAATAAATATGTCATTGGTGCAGTTGTACTAGGATTTGTACTATACGGCGTTACTGTCTTGCCGTTTACTCGTGGTATCTTCAGTATCCCGCCTGAATTTGGCATGACAGACTGGTTGATAGCGACAGCACTTGCCCTAGCTTCTGTCGTTCTAATGGAAATTGTAAAAGTGATTCAGCATAGGACTGTTTAATACGAGATGAATCTGTAAGAACTTCGCCAAGCAACGTGCCGCTAATTGATTTATCATATGGAATTTTATGTTTTTATAAACACCCCTCAAGAGGATTATAATGAGTACATATAAAAAGGGGTGTATATGATGAATAAGGTATATATTGTTGTATCTGTTCTCGTTTTACTTTTCCTTGTTGTTTTTCCTCTATCTCTTCGTTTCCTGCATTCGGAAAAAAGAAAAGAGGCGAAGTATAAAAAGGAATTAAAACGTAGAGCGGCACAGATTTATCATCATCAGCAAGAGTTGGATGCCTTGTCAGCCCAACGACAGGAGCGGGTAAGTAAAAAAGGATCGTAGATCGGCAATTGCCGAATGTACGATCTTTTTTTATAAAACGAAGCAATCAGTTGCTATGTTAATCTCATCCTGCTGACTAGATCACTGATAGGTGGAGTGTTGTCTTACAATGAAGTGACAAAAATTTTTAGTAGCATGAAAATAGACAGGTTGAAAATTAGTTCTTTATGCTTGGAGGAAAATACAAGTTCTGTGTAGAAAATGGGAAAAATGTGGGCTTTTTTCAGCGTGAAAGTCGTATAATAGCACGGCTGATACAGGTTACAGAGCCCTATTTCTATCGACTATAGGAGACGAAGCCATGTTGTTACTCACACTTTTTTACCGTTCATTTGCAAGGAAAAATAACAAGCTAAGAAAATGGGAACGTACAGTTTCCTGGTATGAGAAGGTACAGGCACGCTGGATGAGTGTGGAGGATAAAAAGAATTATGCTGCTGCCCTGCATGAATGCGGTCGTACTGAAGAGGCAATTACGATAATGAATCAATTGATTGAACAGCACCCTGAAACAGACTTTTTATATGGGATAAGAGCCCATATTCTTCGGGAAATAGGCCGAGAAGAGGAGGCTGTTGAGGACTTAAATAAAGCAATCGAAATTAATGCCGTCCCTTTTCATTATTGGTATACAAGGGCGCTGGCCCATCAGGATTTGGGACATTTTACTGAATCAGTTATTGATTTCAAGGAAGCTATCGATAGGGAAAGCCCTCATACTGCCTACTCTACCTGGTATGAGATGGGTGTATCATATTTGCGGATGGAAGAATACGGACAGGCTATACAAGCGTTGAGGATGTGTGTAGAGGATGAAGACAAAGCGCTGCCCATCTTTTATTACCGATTAGCAGAAGCGCATCAATCCCTTGGAGATATTGCTGTAGCTATTAGTTATCTTGAAAAGGCGGCGGAGCGCCACGCTTTTCTTGATTCTCTTGAAGATAAAGGGAGGCGCATTATTTGTGAACAGGGAGCCTATTCGGCAGACGCCTTTCATACCTTTCGCTCATTTTGTGAAGAGATGCTATCTTTTGCGATTGAATTGGCAGACTTGTATATAGAACAAGGGGAGCTGGAAAAGGCGGTTGACGCATTGTCGGAGGGACTGCTTCGGCACCCCGAGACGGATGTATTATATTATCGCCGTGGACTTCTCTATCACAGGCTTAGAGAATGGGAGAAGGCAGGAGATGACCTGGACCGGGCTCTTGCGTTAGATCCTGAGTTTCTCATGGCATGTGTGGAGAGGGCTGTGTTATATATAAGTACAGGCGAGGATGATTTGGCCTTGCAATATTTACAGCGTGCGAAGACGATTGATTCTGCCCATCCGCTTGTGCCTTATTGGATGGGAGATATCTTCTCACGGAGGCAGCAGGTAAAAGAGGCGCTATCTTGCTATGACGAATTGATTGAGTTAGAAGCCGATGACCCGATCAATTTTATCAAGCGCGGTGAAGTATATGAAGAGCTAGGCTACTATGCGAAGGCAGAAGAAGATTATACAGCAGCAGCCGAATTAAGCGAGACGGCGGATGTTTATATGAAAAGAAGCTATGTTCGACATCAAATAGGCCGTTATATGGAGGCGCTGCATGATTTGGAGCAGGCGGAAGCCTTGGATTCGAATCTGCGTGAGAGTAATGGTTTTCTTATTGGGCGTGGGATGAACCTGCTGCAATTGGGAGCGTATGAAGATGCTGAACACGCATTTATAAAAGCCATCGAAAACAACCCGGAAGTGCCATTTTTATATGAGCAGGCTGCTGTGTGTAAGATGAACCGCAACAGGCATATGGATGCAATTGTGATGTGTACAAAAGGATTGGAAATAGATGACCGTTATCATCCATTAGTACAGTTGCGCGGATTTTTGTATTATCAGAGTGGAGAATACGTAAGAGCGTTAGAGGATGCCGGACGCTATACGCTACTTAAAGAAGATGATGCATCCGGACACTACAACTTGGGGCTTGTTTATAAGGAATTACATGATTTTGATAAGGCGCGTGCTGCATTTACTCGTTGTATTCAAGAAAATGTAGAGTATGGAGATGCGTATATAGAGCGAGCGTATCTATATTATGATGCTCTGCAATGGGAGGAAGCAGCGTCCGATTTGGCCAGATGGGCATATTATACGAACCAGGGAAAAGCGGATGAAGAGATATATGGGGTGTTAGATGAGATCGAAGGGTTTACAGAGCAGATTATTGAAGAAGCGAAAGACAAAGTTATAAGTCTTACTTCAGGTCCTTCATATATAGGGAAAAAATTCTTGCATTAGAAGATAGAGGTAGACGTTACTTCCAGCAGCTCACCTGGCTTGATTCAGGCGAGCTGTTTTATTTGATTCAGCTTTTCGTCCAAGCCACTTTTGTCCTGCTTTCATATGATGATTATGTAGCGATGAAAGAGGTGAGAGAATGAAAAAAAGAATTATAAGTGTCAACAAAGATCCAAAAGCAAACAAAAATATCAAACAAACTTCTGACATGCTAGAAATGGAAAAAATCATGCGGGAAACAGAACAACTTTTATATAGAATCCCTATCTTTCTTAGCATTCCGAATCGATTAAATTCCAAGCAGCAGGCATTTGTTCAGCGTCTGATTAGAGAAATTAGATCAGAATTGTTATTTTCCCGTACATTGCCGCGTACTGAGCAGTATCCCGAGCCTCCACTAACAAACGTTCGTCGTATGATGCTACGGATTAGTAGCTGCAAACCTGCAGCAGCGTGAGGTAAAGGTTTTGCAAAATAATCTGGGGAAAGTACCGATGCCGCCACAAGAATTCTGGGAAGGGTCGGCCTTTTCACAAATTGAACCTGCTATGGCGTATCTATATGGTCTCCCTTTGCTGCTTATCTTAGAAGCGGATGTTGAGGAGACAGGATTCTTTCAGCTTGGTCAGGGTCCGTTTCTGCGGTTGACATGGGATTCTAAAAGGCCGCTTGATGAATTTTTTGGAAGTATTGTTTGGAAGGAAATTCTTCGAAACTGGGTTGCGCATGTCAGAAACGGTTATTATATTCAGACAGAACCTGAATTTAAATATAGTTGTAACAACAATAACGAATAAGTATCTAGAAAGCAGCTATTTGGAATGATGAGGGTAGCTGCTTTCATTTATGCTTTGTGTACTATATGAAAAGATAAAAAATGGTCAATTGGAATGGGATGCCTGTCCAGACATTTGAGAGGGAAACAGAATAGTATAGTATACAACAATTCCTTTCATGAAAGCAGTTGTTGATGCAATAGCAAAGGGGGGATTCTCATGTATTATTACGATTGGAGTGACGGCAAGTCCTGTGATTGTCATAAAAAACACCATCATGAAGATCATTTTTGTAAAAAACACCGCTGCCATCCGCACGATTGCCATAAGAAACATGAACACGATGATGAATGCTATGAGTATGAATTTGAATACAGATGCGACTGTTACTGGTGCTTCAAAAAGAAAAAGAAAGAAAAATGGTGCGGCTGTTAAATGCATAAATAAGTCACGATAGTATATCCCAAGACCTCTCCTGATTGATAGGAGAGGTCTTTAATATAATGGATAGGCAGCTAGTAAAGTTCATCCTAATTACGAGAATCATACTGTCCGTTATCAGGACGATTTTTGTTTTGGAGGTTGTCCGTATTTCATACAATGTATGTTTGCACTTGCTAATAGTGTATGACAACGATGAAGAACGCGGCGTTGTTCTGCTCTTATTATTGACTGGCACGTTATTTGCTTCATACCCTAAAGAAGCTCGTTCGCGCCGGTCATCATGACCGAGAAATAGGCAGAGGATTTTATACATAGTAGTCGTGGGCTATTTATGAAGTTATGGGAGGAGAATGTATATGCTACTTTCGGATATATTGCAGCAGCACGCTGCAAATCAACCGGATCAAATCGTTACGATTTTCCAAGGACATGCAACAAATTATCAGCAATTGCAAAAGAAATGCCGCAATCTTGGTGGCTACTTCCATAGGCAAGGACTTGTTCAAGGGGATATAGTGGCCCTATTGGTCAATAATTCAGATTCGTTTGTGACATGCTATTTTGCCTGTCAAGCGGCTGGCCTTGTCGTTCTTCCGATTAATACTCGTCTGGCTCCGCCTGAAATTGAATATATTTTACAGCATTCTGAGGCTCGTCTGCTTGTATACGATCAGGAATTGTCAAGCGTGGTTGAACAACTGATTCCAAGCGTACCTGCCTTGCAGCATTTCGTGCATATAGGGGAGGGAGGCGGCGGCTTTGAACTGACTGAGGCAATCAAGCTTGGCGGTGATATTCCGGAACTTACACGGCAGGAGGATGATACGGCCGTTATTTTCTATACATCGGGTACGACAGGGAGGCCAAAAGGAGTCATGTTGACGCATCGCAATTGTGTCTCTATTGCTTCTATGTGGAATGAAGCGCTTGCCATGCGTAAGGATGATCGTGTCATGATTGTGGCTCCCTTGTTCCATTGCGCCGCAGCGCATGTGTTTATGCTGCCGACCATGTATGCAGGAGGTACCCTTGTTATCGAACCGGGCTTTCATCCGCAGGAAGCTGTGGATTCCATTCAGAAGAATGACGTCTCCATTTTCTTTGGAGTACCCGCTATGTATATGATTCTATTAAATACGCCGAAGATGGAAAACCTACAGGCACCGCATCTGCGTAAGTTCATGTACGGGGCAGCACCGATGCCCTATGAGCTAATTAGAAGAATCAAGCAGCTGTTCCCGCATATTGAGGTACAGAATCTGTATGGTCAGACAGAAAACTCTCCAGGCACATCGACATTAGGAGACGAGCATGCATTAAGTAAAGCTGGGTCAGTAGGAAAACCGTTGCCGCGCAGCGAGGTGCGGATTGTAGATGAGGACGGCAATGAAGTGCCGACAGGACAGGTCGGAGAAATTACGATCAAGGGCGATCATGTAATGAAAGGATATCTAAAGAACCCGGAGGCTACTGCGCTTGCTATGCAAAACGGATGGCTGCTAAGCGGGGATTTGGGCAAGTTCGACGAAGAAGGATTTCTCTATATCGTGGATCGCAAAAAGGATATGCTGATTCGCGGTGGTGAAAACATTTATCCGATTGAAGTGGAAGAAGTCTTGTATGAAATGCCGGAAGTGCTTGAAGCAGCTGTAGTTGGAGTTCCGCATGAAATATATGGGGAAATACCAAAAGCCTGTGTAGTGGTCAAGCCGGAATCTTTATTAACAGAAGAACAGGTACTCGCGTTCTGCCTAGAGCGTCTGGCCAAGTATAAGGTGCCGGCGTTGGTAGAATTCGTGGAGGCGCTGCCAAGGAATGCAAGCGGCAAAGTTCTTAAAACCGTGCTTCGCGGTGAAATTAAGTTCTCATAGTACTTGTTAAAAAGCCGTTGGCGATACGCTGACGGTTTTTGTCATTCTATTCTATAATAGGTAGATAGTGCACGTACAATGTAAATAGACAGGATAGGTGTGATGTATGTGATTCAACTACGAGAGATTATGACGCCTGTTACCGAATGGCTGCATCGTGAAGGTACATTATATCAGGCAATTGATATCATGAAGCGCAAAAAATGGAACATTGTCCCGGTAGTAGATGATGCGGGCTATCTTATTGGTGTGTTTACACGAAGTATTCTTTATCAGATGGTTATGGATGGTTGTGAGCTGCATACGTCAATTGGCGCATATATGCGGAAAGATGTGGTGGCATTCTCGGTGGATACCCCATATGAAATTCTTGAAAAGGTTGTTGAGAACAGCAATGTGCAATCAGCGGTTTTACTTGACAATGAGAAGCGGCCCATCGGTTTAATTTCGGCGATTGACTTTGCCTTAACACTTCTGCGTATGAGCTATTCGTTACGGGATCAGCTTGAAGCTATCCTGGCTACCTCGCAGCTTGGTGCTGTTATGACGGATGAGAGGAACCGGGTTATCTTTACGAATACTAGATTCTGTGACATGCTCGGCTGTACAGACAAGGAGGTCTTCAAGCGCGATATACAGGAGATTCTTCCCCCTATACATACAGCAGATTTAAAAGAGGTGAAACAGGATATTCATCGCAGGCTGCAGATTGGCAGTCACAGTGTCATCGTTCGTCTGTCCAAATACAAGACAGTGAAAGGGCAGGAAGGATTCATTGCCTTGTTTCAGAATATTTCAGAAGTGGAGCGAATGGCTGAGGAACTTGAATCGGTGACACGGTGGAAGACGATGCTTCAGACGATAATTGACAAGGCATATGATGGAATCGTTATGATTAATAAGAAGGGAAGTATATCCTTCTTAAGTCCATCGTTAATTGAGCTGTTTGAATTGGACGAATCGCAGGCGGTTCACCAGCCGATTGACACACTATTGCCTCAGCTTGATTTAACAAGAGTCGTCAAAAGCGAGCTTGCCGATATTAGTGATTTTATGGAGGTAAACGGTATTCAATACATCGTTCACCGCATTCCTATCTTTCAGGAGCAGCAGGTAGTAGGCGCGATTGGTAAAGTAATGTTTCGACAGCTTCAAGAAGTACGTGAGAGCTTCAAGCGATTTGATAGCCATGAATCCAAGAATGAGGGTTTGAAGCAGCAGAGACGTTCAGAATCATCCCGCTTTACATTTGATGAGATTGTTACGCAGGACTATCAGATGCAGAAGCTGGTTCGAAGTGTAGGTAAGGCGGCAAAGGGGCGCTCTACAATCTTAATTCGCGGAGAAAGCGGAACGGGGAAAGAGCTGTTTGCCCATGCTATCCATAGTACAAGCCCGCGTAACGACCAGCCGTTTGTCACCGTGAACTGTGCAGCCATTCCGGAACATCTATTGGAGTCTGAGTTTTTTGGCTATGATGAAGGGGCCTTTACAGGAGCGCGGCATAAAGGTAAAATCGGCAAATTCGATCTGGCTCATGGCGGTACTTTATTTCTTGATGAGGTAGGAGACATGTCCCTTCCCCTGCAGGCGAAACTCTTGCGTGTGCTGCAAGAGGGAGAGTTCTACCGGGTTGGCGGAACGGATCGGATTCATGTGGATGTTCGTCTTATTTCTGCAACGAATCGTCCGCTTGAGGATATGGTAGAAAGCGGAATGTTCCGGGAAGATTTGTTTTATCGCCTCAACGTGATATCTTTTGAGATTCCGCCTTTGCGTCTGCGAAAAGGAGATATTCTTTTATTGTGTGATTTGTTTATTAAAGACTTAAATAAGGTAAATGGAACAAGCATTACCGGTATTGATCCAAAGGCTACGAGAGTAATGCTTGAATATGAATGGCCGGGCAATGTGCGCGAACTGCGTAATGTATTGGAGCGAGCGATGGTTTTTGCCGAATCAGGTAAGATCCGGGTCGATGATCTGCCAGATTATGTACTGAAAAAAACATCCCTGCCTGCCGCACAACCCCCCGTTCAGCAGCAAAACCTATTGAATAAAGCTGAACAGGATGCAATCCAGTTGGCCTTACAGAAAACAAACGGTAATAAATCAAAAGCGGCTCGTCTGCTTGGTATCAGCCGCTCTGTTCTATATGAGAAGCTAAAGAAGTATCAGACAAAGTGTCCATAAACAGGACACTTTTTTGTTTTGTATGTGTATGGATTTACAACATATCAGTCAAAAAATAACCTTTACCTTAGAAAAAATGGATGGGTATAGCTGGCATGAAAATTGCTTCAGAGTAGGTAAGGAGAGAACGTATACATTATGTTTGGAGGGGTTCGTATGACCAGCCGATATATTCAAGAGGAACATAAAATATTTCGTGATGCATTTCGTAAATTTTTGGAGAAGGAAGCGTATCCTCACTATGATGCATGGGAGAAAGCTGGAATCATTCCCCGAGAATTCTGGGACAAATTGGGTGAGAATGGCTTTCTTTGTCCGTGGCTTGACGAGAAATACGGCGGATTGAACGCCGACTTTGCATATGCCGTTATTATTAACGAAGAATTGGAGCGTGTCGGCTCAAGTCTAATTGGTGTGGGGCTGCATAACGATATTGTAGTTCCTTATCTGGATACATACGGAACAGAAGAGCAGAAAGAACGCTGGCTTCCGGGCTGTATTAGCGGAGGGCTGATCACAGCGATTGCAATGACTGAACCGGGTGCGGGATCAGATTTGGCAGGCATCCGGACGACAGCGGTACGCGATGGTGACCACTATATTTTGAATGGAGAGAAGACATTCATTACAAATGGGATTCACGCCGACTTGGTTGTTGTTGTATGCAAGACCGATCCAACTGCTAAGCCTGCACATAAAGGTATCAGTCTATTGGTAGTAGAACGTGACACCCCTGGATTCTCACGTGGTAAAAAGCTGGATAAGGTAGGACTGCGCAGCCAGGATACGGCTGAACTTATCTTTGATGATGCCCGTGTTCCTGTGCAAAACCTGCTCGGTGAGGAAGGTAAGGGATTCTATTATTTAATGGATAAGCTGCAGCAGGAACGATTGATTGTTGGGGTTGCGGCACAGGTCGCAGCGGAAGAGATGTTGAAGCTAACCATTGAATACGTGCAAAACAGAAAAGCATTCGGGAAGTCAATCGGCAGCTTCCAGAATACGCGCTTTAAAATTGCGGAGATGGCGACACAAATCGAAATCGGCCGTACATTCTTAGATGATCTGATCGTCAACCATATGGAAGGTAAGGATGTGGTGACGCAGGTCTCCATGGCGAAATGGTGGCTGACCGATATGGCGAAGCAGGTAGCGGCGGAATGCATGCAGTTGCACGGCGGCTATGGTTATATGGAAGAATACGAGATTGCCCGTCGCTATCGCGATATTCCCGTCACAGCCATCTATGCAGGCACAACCGAAATTATGAAAACGATCATTGCCAAAAATTTAGGACTATAAAAATAACGGAGGGATTTTCATGCGTGATGTTGTAATTGTAAGCGGGGTACGTACACCGATTGGAGATTTTTCAGGGGCGTTAAAAAGCCTAACTGCAGTAGACTTAGGAATTATTGCGCTGAACGCTGCGATTGAGAGGGCAGGCATTGCTTGTGACCAGGTGGAAGAAGTGCTCGCAGGCCATGTCTATCAGGCCGGATGCAAAGGGAATCCGGCTCGCCAGGTCGCATTAGGAGCGGGCTGCAGAGTGGAAACAGTGGCTGCTACAATTAATCAACAGTGTCCGTCCTCTATCCGAGCAGCGGAAATTCTTGTTCAAGAAATTATGCTAGGCAAGGTTGAAATCGGAGCTGCGGTAGGCTTTGAGAGCATGACGAATGTGCCGCATCTGCTGCCCAAAGCACGCGACGGCTTCCGGATGGGCGGCGGAGAGATCGTCGACTCGCTTTTGCATGATGCATTGATTGACCCATACAACAACTATCATATGGGCGTTACCGCGGAGAATCTTGCAGAGCAGTACAACATTTCCCGCGAGGAGCAGGATGCGCATGCGCTGCTTAGCCACCAACGCGCCTGCCAGGCGATTACGGAAGGGAAATTCAAAAATGAAATCGTGCCGGTAGAAGTAAAAACTAGAAAAGGGGCGCTCTTTATTGATACGGACGAACACCCGAACGATAAGACGAGTGCAGAATCACTCGCTGCCCTGCGTCCCGTATTCAAAAAGGATGGGACAGTGACAGCCGGTAACGCATCCAGCTTAAATGACGGAGCAGCCGCTCTCATTATTATGTCCGCTGATAAGGCTGAAGAGCTTGGGTTAAAGCCGCTTGCGCGCATTGTTGCCACAGCCTCTGCTGCGGTTGATCCGAAGGTTATGGGAATCGGCGTTGTTCCAGCGGTGGAACGTGCGCTGAAATTTGCAAATTTGAGCCTTGATGAGATTGGTTACTGGGAGATTAATGAAGCTTTTGCTGCACAGTTCCTTGCAGTAAACCGGGAGTTGAAGATCAATATCGAAAACGTAAATGCCAACGGGTCGGGTGTATCGCTTGGTCATCCGGTGGGTTCAACCGGTGTTCGTTTAGTGGTGACGATGCTTAATGAAATGAAGCGGCGAGGTGTGCGGTACGGTTGTGCCTCTTTATGCGCAGGCGGTGGACCTGCGGCAGCTATGATTGTAGAGATGCTTGACTAGAGTGCATACACTATGTTTGTTAAGGATGCATAAAGAAAAAAGAAAATCGGTCTTTTATCCAAGAAAAATATGAAAGAATACCTTTGAGCCTGTAAGGACGAATGCTTTATTTAGCGAAAAACTCGTTTATATCTTTTCTAAAAAGGTAAAAGATAAGCAAGTGCTAAAAAGCGCTTACTCAAAAGCAGCCACGATACAACGGACGCCAGATGGCCCCTGTTGTATTGTCGCTGCTTTTTGTTATATATAAGGTTTTTGCTCCTAATTTATTAAATTTTAAAAAAATTAAATAAATATAGTTGCATTTTTTACTTGATATACTATAATGACGATTAACGGAACGTTTAAGGAAATATCCGAAAATAAAATAATGATCTTATAATGTGTGCTATGAGGAGGGTGATAGATCATCGTATTAAAAAAATGAATGAAGGTAGATTGTAGTCTCGTCAAAACGACCGGAGATCTTCTCTGAATTAAAGGAGCAAAAATATGTTAAAGCTAGCGGAAGAAGTTCTGGATAAGGTTTTTGAAGATGTACTTCAAATGAGAAGACATTTGCATGCACATCCGGAAATAAGCGGAGAAGAATTTCAAACTTCAGCCTATATCCAAAAAAAGTTAACAGAGTATGGTATCAAGTTTGAAGCTGGCTACGCTAAAACGGGTGTGCTTGGCATCATCGAAGGTGGACGTCCGGGTGGTACCGTCGCAATTCGTGCAGATATTGATGCCCTACCTATTCTTGAAAAGAATAACGACGAGTACATATCGAAGTTCCCGGGGAAGATGCATGCATGTGGACATGATGCACATACAGCCATGCTGCTTGGTGCAGGCAGGGTAATTAATGAAATAAAAGAGCAACTTTCTGGAAAAGTTCTCCTTGTCTTCCAACCAGCAGAAGAAGACGGACCGATTGGCGGAGCCAAACCAATGATGGATGATGGCGTTTTTAACAATAATCCGCCGGATGTAATTTTTGCCCAGCATGTTTGGCCGAATTTATCCGTAGGACAGGTTGGTATACGCGAAGGGGTGATGATGGGCAACTCTGATCGTTTTTCCATCACGATAAAAGGCGCAGGCGGGCATGCAAGTATGCCGCATCAAGCGATAGACGCAATCGTTGCTGCAAGTCAAATGGTGAACGCTTTGCAATCTATTATTAGCCGCAATGTCGATCCAATCGACTGTGTCGTATTAACAGTTGGAAAAATGGGAGGTGGTTACAGGTATAACGTTATCGCTGAAAAAGTAACGTTGGAAGGAACGATCCGTACATTTAAGGAAAAAACGAAAATGATGGCGAAGAAACGTTTTTTTGAAATTGTTGAAAACACGGCTAAAGCGATGGGAATTGAAGTTGAGATTGAGTATTTGGATGGCTATCCTTCAACAATAAATACTCCAAAATGGGCAGCACATGTCCGGAGCACCACAAGAACGTTATTTGGTGAAGAGAGTTTACCAGAAATAACACCGAGTCTTTGCGGAGAAGATTTTTCGAGATTCTTAGAAAAGTATCCAGGTGCGTTCATATGGCTTGGTACACAGGTTGAAAATGAAGAAGAACAAAAACCGCTGCATGATCCTAAGTTTAAAATAAACGAAAAAGCACTGCCTCTCGGGGTCAAACTCTTAGTTCATACCGTAGTGAATGCACTTGAAGAATTAGCAGAAAAAAAGAGCGCTAACTAAATAATTGCAAAGCAGAAGTTGAAGGTAGATATAAGCGAGTAAAATATAGAAGGGGAAATGAAAAATGTATAGAAACAAATTTACTTTTAGTTTTCTTATTTTGTTAATCCTCTCGTTATTTGCTGTAGGGTGCAGTGATAAGTCTACAGAGTCTACAAGCGGTAAGCCATCGACGGAAGGCGGCACACTAAAAATAGCAATCAGTGCCCAACCGCCTGCGCTTGACCCGGATATGACCAAAGCCTCGACGGCCATCGATATTGGAAGAAATATTTATGAAGGCCTTATGACAGTGAATGAAGAATTCCAACCTGTTCCGATGCTGGCTAAGTCTGTGGATAAAAGTGAAGATGGCAAGGTATATACGTTTCATTTAAGAGAAGGTATTACATTCCATAATAATAAAGAAATGACTGCAGAAGATGTTGAAGCCTCAATGAATCGCTGGTTAAAAAAATCAGAGGTTGCAAAAGTAAATCTAAGCGGCGCATCTTTTAAAGCACAGGATAAAAATAAAGTGGTTTTGAATTTAAAAGAGCGTTCATCGAATGTTTTAGATATGATGGCAGCTCGGGGCGAGGCCCTTGTTATGCCAAAGGAAGTGATTGCTGCTGAGGGTAAGAAGGGTGTATCCGAGTATATTGGAACCGGTCCCTTCAAATTTGAAGAATGGAAACAAGATCAATATATAAAATTAACTAAATTTTCAGATTACAAAGCGGTTGATTCAAAGCCGAGCGGGCTGGCTGGGAAAAAGGAAGCGCTCGTTAATGATGTATTTTATTATTTTGTAACAGATCCTTCCACCCGATTAGCCGGTATCCAAACAGGCCAATATGATATAGCTGATGAGATCCCGTTTGATAATTACGAACAACTAAAGAACACCCCAGATGCCAAAACATATCTTTCATTTGCCGGAGGTGGATCACTCAATATCGTATATAACAAAAAAGAAGGGATCTTTGCTGACGCTAAAATGAGACAGGCCATCAATGCCGCGTTGAATATGGAGATGATTATGAAAGCAAGTTTTTCTAATGGTGATCTGTACAGGATGACTCCTTCCTATATGAATAAAGACAATAGTAAGTGGTTTAGTGAAGCGGGGAAAGAATCATATAATCAGTCCAATACGGAAAAAGCAAAGCAATTATTAAAGGAAGCGGCCTATAACGGTAAGGAAATTAGAGTGCTGACGACACGCGATTATCCTTACAGCTACAAAGCAGCGGTTGTAATAAAGGAGCAGCTTGGAAAGCAAGGGATTAATGTGAATTTAGTAGTAAATGATTGGGCAACACTGCTCACATTGCGTCAGGACCCGAAAAAATGGGATATATTCATCGGCGGCATGGGCTTTTCATCCACGCCTGCTGAAATACTAGAATTAAGTCCTAATTATGCAGGTGGAATAGAAAATGAAAAAGTAACCAATTCGTTGAAGGCGATTACGCTAGCAGCCTCACAAGAAGAAGCTAAGAAGCATTGGGAAGAGCTGCAAGGATATCTTTGGAATGAGTACCTTCCAGTTAGCAAAGCAGGTCAATACAGTCGGATTATTGGAACGACCAATAAGTTAGAAGGTCTCTCAACGTTCCATGGCCCTATTCCGTGGAATATTAAAATCTTGAAGTAAAAATATCCCTCACTTCATTCATAAATTACGGTGAAGTGAGGGGAATTCATTTATGGCTAGCATGCTTTTTCCCCTACGTCTTTAGTACAGAGGAGGTTTCTGTAATTGTATAGTTACTTATTAAAACGTATCTTCTCGATTATACCTGTACTCTTTGTTGTTTTAACCGTTGTCTTTTTTGTCATCCATATCACTCCGGGCGATCCGGCGGCTGTTATGTTAGGTCCGGATGCTACCGCGCAGCAGATTGAAGAATTACGCGAACAGTGGGGCCTGAACCTTCCAATTTATCAGCAGTACATGAACTGGATTATTGCAGTACTTCAAGGTGATCTAGGTGTTTCTTATTTTATGGATCAGCCTGTAATAGAAGCGATATGGAGTCATATCGGACCCACCTTTGCGCTTGCTGTTATGGCGCAGATTTTGGCTTTGGTAATTGCGATACCACTAGGGATTTTGGCAGCTAAATATCACGGTTCTATTATAGATCGAATGTTTATGGGAGTTTCGCTATTAGGAATTTGTGTCCCTAGTTTCCTGTTGGGCTTGTTTTTCATTTTACTCTTTGCTGTTCAATTAAAATGGCTGCCTGTAGCCGGTTACCAACCTATAAGCGCGGGCTTATGGGAATATCTCAGACACTTGATCATGCCGGCTGTTGCCTTAGGTACTATGCAGGCCGCTCTTCTTGCACGGATGGCCCGATCCTCACTACTAGATACATTAAGTACAGATTTTATTAAAACAGCCCGATCTAAAGGAGTCAAAGAACGCAACGTTATTTACAAACATGCATTGCGAAATGCACTACTTCCTCTTTTAACGGTAATTGGACAAAGCTTCGGCGGGTTAATAACAGGAGCAGTCGTAACAGAGACCATTTTTAATATTCCTGGAATCGGACAGTTAATTATTGATTCTATCGAACGTCGAGATTTTTCCGTTATACAGGGGGCAGTATTATTCGTAACAGTAGCATTTGTGTTTGTTAACTTAATTGTTGATCTATTATATGGCGTTATCGATCCTAGAGTTCGATTAGGGCGCAAGTAAGGTGGCAATGGATATGAGAACAGTGGAAAGTAGCATGGAACAGGTTACTATTAGGGATAGCCTAAAAAAACAACAGCGTCAATTAGCTATTCGACGTTTTTTTTCGAATAAGCTTATGGTGATTGGCAGCGTCATCGTTCTTTTTTTATTGCTGATTGTAATGATCGGCCCGCTTCTCACGCCATACGACCCTTATGAGATGGAAGTGGCGGATCGATTGCAGGGGCCTAGCTCTCAACATCTGTTAGGAACAGATGACTTTGGACGTGATTTGTTTACCCGTATTGTTTACGGAGCAAAGGTTTCTATGGGAATTGGTTTTTCTGTAGCTATGATCACGTCATTTATGGGGATGGTTATTGGTTTGTATGCAAGCTATTATCGTACCCTGGATAATATATTGATGCGGATTACTGACGGATTGATGGCCTTTCCAAGCATATTGTTAGCGATTGCCCTTATGGCTGCGTTGGGGCCGAAAATGGGCAATGTCATATTAGCCTTAAGCATTGTGTTCACACCCTATATTGCACGTGTAGTTAGATCATCTGCCCTTGTGATCAAAGAGGAGACCTATATTGAAGCGATGAGAGCTCAAGGCGCTAGTGATACGCGTATCATCTGGCTGCATATCGCTCCAAACACATTATCACCATTAGTTGTACAAGCTACATTTATATTTGCTGATGCAATTATCACAGAAGCGTCCTTAAGCTATTTGGGTGCAGGCGTACCTTCGCCGAATCCAAGTTGGGGCAATATTTTGTATGATGGTAAATTAGTGATTTTTAATGCTTGGTGGATGGTAGTGTTTTCCGGGTTGGTGATTGTCGCATCTGTCCTTGGTTTAAACTTGCTGGGTGATGGATTACGCGACTTTTTAGACCCTAAGACAAACAATAACAAAAACAAATAAATGTAGTAGGCGCTTAATGTGGAAGGAGAAATGATTATGACAGCGTGTCTTTTAGAGATAAAAGATCTTCGAACGCATTTTTATACAGAACGAGGACGTGTCACGGCCGTTGATGGCATTACTTTTAAAGTAGAAGAAGGAGAGATCGTAGGGGTTGTTGGTGAATCGGGCTGTGGTAAAAGTGTGACCTCGCAATCAATTCTAAAATTATATGATGAAAGATTAGTTGAGTATGAAGGTGAAATTAATTTAAAAGGAAGAAATTTATTGCCGCTCTCAAAATCGGAGATGCAAAAAATTCGAGGCAACAATATTTCAATGATTTTTCAAGATCCCTTGAGTTCGCTTAATCCTGTATATACGATCGGGTATCAGATTACGGAAGCGATTATGCTTCACCGTAAAGTATCCAAAAAGGAAGCGTATGAAAAGGCAATCGACATGCTGAGAATGACAGGAATTCCAACTCCGGAAGTCCGCATTCATGACTATCCGCATCAGTTATCAGGCGGGATGCGGCAGCGCGTCATGATTGCAATGGCACTTGTATGCCAGCCGAAATTATTGATTGCTGATGAGCCTACTACAGCGCTGGATGTGACCATTCAAGCTCAGATTTTAGATTTAATAATGCAGATGAATCAAGAGCTTAACATGGGTATTATTTTAATCACGCATGATTTAGGGGTGGTAGCGGAAACCTGCACGCGCGTGATCATTATGTATCTTGGCCAAATCGTGGAAGAATCCGACGTTGCAACGCTTTTTGCAAAACCGCTTCATCCCTATACGAAAGGCTTGGTGAAGTCGATTCCTAAACTTGAAGGTGATCGAACACAGAAACTCTATACGATTAAAGGAGCAGTCCCTTCTTTAAACAATATTCCGATAGGATGCCGTTTTGCGCCTCGATGCGAATATGCAGATGAGCTTTGTATAACAAAAATGCCAGAGATTGAGCACTATCAAGGTTCCCACAAAGTTAGGTGCTGGCATTACGAAAAAATTGCTCAAGGAGAGGAGCAAAACTATGCTGCAACGAATCAATGAGCATCCTATTCTCAAAGTTCAGGATTTAAAAAAGTATTTTCCTCTAAAAAGTAGTTTTATGAATTTCGGGGCTGAAGTTGCGCAAGTTAAAGCAGTAAATGGCGTTTCTTTTGAACTTTATGAAGGAGAAACCTTTGGGTTGGTTGGGGAGTCCGGCTGCGGAAAAAGCACGACAGGGAAAACGATTCTACGTTTAACAGAACCGACAGCAGGAGAAGTCGTATATAAGGATAAAAATATATGTGATCTGGCGGGAAAATCCTTGCGTAATATTCGCCAGGAGCTACAAATGGTATTCCAAGATCCGTATTCTTCTCTAAATCCGAAAAAACGAGTGGGCAGTATTTTAGAAGAACCCCTATTCATCCACCGTATTGGTTCTGCAAAAGAACGAACAGAACGAGTCATGGATATTCTGTATAAAGTGGGAATGCAGATGGAGCATTACTATAGGTATCCTCATGAATTATCAGGAGGACAAAAGCAGCGGATTGGCTTAGCAAGAGCTCTTATTGTTAATCCTAAAATCATTATTTTTGATGAGCCGGTCTCCGCTTTGGATGTTTCGATTCAATCACAAATCATTAATCTATTAGAAGAGCTGCAGGATGAACTGAAGCTTACCTATCTTTTTATTACGCATGACATTAGTGTCGTACGTCATATTTCAGATCGTATCGGTGTAATGTACTTGGGACAGATGGTAGAGGAAGCCCCAACTGATCGATTGATTGATACACCGCTGCATCCCTATACACAGGCGTTATTATCAGCAGTGCCGCTTCCAAATCCAAATGCTAAAAGAGAGCGTATTATACTCAAGGGGGAGGTTCCTTCTCCACTAAATCCACCGGCAGGGTGTGCTTTTCATACAAGATGTAGGTATGTTATGGACATCTGCAAGCAGGAAGTTCCGGTAAAAAGAGAGATTGAACCTGCTCATTTTGTAGCTTGTCATTTGCATAAATCATAGAGAGGCTGAGAAAAGATGTATATAACTGCAAATAGTGCTTATCAATCACAAGCAATCCCCAAAAAAAACAAATTTACTTTTATATCTGAAATTACGGGTATTCCTCAGGTATGGACATTGGACGAAAAAGGGGAGCCGATTCAATTTGGTCAATTTGAGGATCGGATTATGGATGTACAGCATTCACCTTTAGGCACGATGACCATTGTTGGGATGGATCACAAGGGGAATGAAAAACAACAATTATATATTGTTCGACATAATGGTGAAAAGGTTGAGGAATTAGTAAACGAACCTGAATATTTTCATCATTTGGGCGGTTGGTCGCCGGATGAAAGTAAAATCACATTTTCTAGTAATCGTAGGGGCCCGGGAGTTTTTGATATCTTTGTGCAAGATATCAATTCAAAAGAGATCGAACCTATTTTTCAATCTGATGAAATCTGTACGCCCTTACAGTGGGTTCCTGATGGAGAAAGTATTCTGATTAGTATTAGCAGGACGAACATTGATAGAGATATATACAAATTGAATATAAAAACGAAGGAAATGTTAAGACTCGGTGAAAAAGGGAAGTTGGCTCGCTATGAATCCATCGAGTTAACGAAAGATAGCAAAGGCGGATATTTAGTAACTGATTTAGGTGAAGATACGATGTATATATGCCGTTTTTCTTTTGCGTATCCTGACAAGTATGAAAAGCTGGTTGGTTCATCCCAATGGGATATTGAAGAAATGAAATTATCACCAAATGAGGATCGTTTACTTTTCACAATGAATGAAGGCGGCATATCGAAGCTGTTTACATTGGACGTAGCTACCAATGAAAAGAAGGGTGTAGAAGGAATAGCAGCCGGAGTAATTCGTTCACTTTCCTGGTTGAATAATAATCAATGTATTTTCTCTGTCAAGACACCTGTATGTACCGGAGATATTTGGAGGTATACATGGGATAGTGGAAAGGTAGAAAGATTGACTTATGTAGGGCAAGTAGTAGCGGAAAATGATGTGCAGAAGAGACCTGCTTTACATTCGTTCACCTCTTTTGATGGGCTTAGTGTTCCCTATTTTTATTATGAAAAAGAAGAAGGGGGAAATAAGCCTGTTGTCATATACGTTCATGGCGGCCCGGAAAATCAAACACGGGCAGATTATAATCCCCTCATTCAATATTTAGTTAGCCAGGGATTTGCGGTGGCTGCGCCTAATATTCGAGGCAGCAAGGGATATGGTCGGGCTTACATAAAATTAGATGATGGAAGAAAACGGATGGATGCCGTTCAAGACTTGGTATGGCTTGTCAAAGATATAATAAAGTCAAAAGGTGCCGATGCTCAAAAAATTGGGATCATGGGAGAAAGTTATGGTGGCTTTATGGTGTTAGCTGCTTTAACACACTATCCTGATTTATGGGCGGCTGGTGTTGATATTGTAGGCATGTCCAATATTAGAACCTTTCTTGAAAATACAGGAAAGTGGCGTCGTCACTTAAGGGAATATGAATACGGTACACTAAAAGAGCATGCACAATTTTTTGATGAAATTGCACCGTTATATCATTCTCATAAAATTACAGCGCCCTTGTTAGTTTTTCATGGACGTAATGATACGCGTGTTCCTGTTAGTGAAGCGGAACAACTCGTATCCGACATGGAAAAGCGTGGCCAAGTTGTAAAGCTGGTTGTTTTTGAAGATGAAGGGCATGATACGCAGAAAGTAGAAAATATTTCTGAAATGAGCAGAATGATTAGTGAGTTTATGACAACATACGTAAAGTAAAAAGAAGAGTACGGTAGTTCGTTGTATAAAAACACTGTCTCATTTTCTTTTTCCTTGCTTTTTGAGTTAAGTAACATGTGTAATGTATATAGGTTCCATTCTTACACAGTATATATAACAATAAGCAGGTGGATGCAAAATGAAAATAAGACTAGGGCTTGTAGGGCCGCAGGATTCATTACAAAATATGATGAATGTAGCCAAAGAGTATGAAGACATTGAAGTTATCACGTTTCCGTATGAGCGAACAGAAGAGACGCTTTCTATTCTGAAAAATAATAATCATGTTATAGACCAGTGGATGTTTTCAGGACAAGCACCTTATCATTATGCGTTAAATGAAGGAATCATCACAGAGAGTCAGGGAAGCTATCCCCCTTTACATGGCTCAAGTTTTATCGGAACATTACTCGAAGCATTTGTGGCAGAGGAGAGGATTATACACAAGTTTTCAGTTGATACAATTGATCAATCAGAATTTGAATCAGCCCAGGCACCTTATTTGTTCGAATCACTTCAGTTTTATTTTTATTCGTATAAAGGATATATGGAAGCGCAAAAGCTTGTTACGTTTCATCGAGATTTATATGAAGCTGGTAAAGTTGAAGTTGCACTAACATGCCTGAAAACTGTGTATTCGGAATTAAAAAAAATCGGAATTCCATGCTATCGTGTAAAGCCAGCGAATATTTCAATTAAGCTTGTTCTTGATTTTCTAAGGGAAAGAGGACTTTCTAGTAAGTATAGAATGTCGCAGTTAGCTGTGCTTGGGGTAGAGACGATTGATGCAACAAAGACAACGGAGAGTAGGCATTTTTCCTATCGTGAAAAGCATCAAAAACTTGATCTTATGAAGGTGCTGCTGGAGTTTTCCGAGGATATCAAGGGGTCATTTGTTCAATTGGGTGATGATTTATCCTTTATCTATACGACAAGAGGAGAGCTTGATTTTAGTTTGAAAAAGAAAGTTATTCAATCGCTTATTGATAAAATAAAAACTAAAAGCGGTCTAAATGTAAAGCTTGGACTTGGCTATGGTGTGACCGTTTTAGAGGCAGAACAAAACCTTCGCCTTGCCTTTCATCATGTACGCGAACATGCGGATGAAGTTTTTGTCGTAGTGAATGAAGATAGGGAAGTGATTGAGTACAAGGCAAATGAGGAACTCCAATTTCAACAGCGGAATTGGGGCGAGGAATGGGAGAAGCGTTTCAAAGATGCGTCCATTTCGTTTGCCATCGTATCAAAAATAGAAGCGTTGGCCAATCATTATAAGAAAGTTATTGTGACATCAACCGATATTTCACTCTGGTTAAAGTGTTCTGAGCGAAATAGCAGACGCGTACTGGCAGAGATGGAGAGAATCGGACTTTCTGTAACAGTTGGTGAAGAACAATCAGGCCATCGTGGTCGACCTAAAAAAATATATAAATTATTGTTTCCTTCTGTATTAATTTCGTAGAGAAGGCAAGTGCCAAAGAGCGCTTACTCAAAAGCAGCCGTGATGCAATGGATGCCAGATGGCCCCTGTTGTATTGTCGCTGCTTTTTTGGTGATACTAAAAGAGCGATAGTAGACACAAGCTTCAATCTGTATTATAATCATCTTACGTTTAAAGATTACCTATAGGGGTATAAGTATATTGTGAGACTTAATTTATATAAAAGGGGAGGCAACATGATGAATCCTGCAATTCTTACCGCAACAGAAGTGGCAGAGCGAGTGATACAGAACAAGGACTTGTTCATTCTAGATGTGCGCAATGAAGAGGATTTTCAAAACTGGAAAATTGAAGGTGCTGGCGTTACGCACCTCAATGTTCCATATTTTGATTTGCTGGAAGGTGTCGATGCAATCATGGACAAGCTTCCGGAGGATAAAGAAATAGTAGTTGTATGTGCAAAGGAAGGCTCTTCTAAGTTTGTCGCCGATCAATTGGCTGAGGCAGGACGTACTGTCGCCTATTTGCAGGGTGGAATGAAGTCGTGGAGCGAGCATTTAGAGCCTGTAAAACTTGGAGAGATTACAGGGGGAGCGATTTATCAATTTAATCGTCTTGGCAAGGGATGCTTATCCTACCTTATTGCTTCTGAAGGCGAAGCTGTTGTTGTCGATGCCGTTCGTATGACAGATACATTTATTGAGTTTGCCAAGCAGCATAACCTTAGGATCAAGTATGTGCTGGACACACATCTGCATGCTGACCATATTTCAGGGGGACGTATGCTGGCAGAAAAGACGGGTGCAACGTATTGGCTGCCGCCAAAAGACGCAGAAGAAGTCACGTATTCCTTTGAACCATTAGAAGATGGAAAATCCCTCAGTGTAGGTCAGGCAAATATTAGCGTACAGTCACTGTACTCTCCTGGTCATACGATTGGAAGTACATCGCTGATTGTCGATAATCAATATTTATTAACAGGAGACATCTTGTTTGTGGACTCCATTGGGCGCCCGGATCTGGCTGGTAAAGCTGAGGATTGGGTGAGTGATTTGCGCCGTACATTGTACCAAACGTATAAACAGCTTTCTCCGGAGCTGTATGTGCTTCCGGCTCACTTTGCGAAGCCGGAAGAATTGGATGAGAAAGGACGTGTCATGGCGCGTCTAGGAGATTTGTATGCCAAAAATGCGGGTCTTCAAGTCGAGGAAGAAGATTCCTTCCGTCGGATGGTCACTGAGAACCTACCTCCGCAGCCGAATGCATACCAGGAAATTCGGGAAACAAATATGGGGAAGCGTGAACCAAGTCAAGAAGAGCAGCGTGAGATGGAAATCGGTCCAAACCGTTGTGCTGTTTCATAATAAGAAAGCGGCACTCCTTCATACAGAAGGGGTGCCGCTTTTTCGTGTTGAATTCGTTAATAGCGCATCATTAGGGCAGATCACTTGTCAGCTTTTCCATCGTATCATAATCCATCGGCCCTGTAATAGCCTGATGGATGATCCCGTTACTATCTATAATGTAGCTGGTGGGAATGGCTTGGACTTGAAATGTATTGGCAATCTCGCTTTTTTCATCCAAAAAAACAGGGAATGTAAGTCCGAACTCTTGGATAAAGGCGGGGACACTATTTTTGTTTTTTTCCGATTGTGTTAGATTGATGGCCACAATCTCGATGCCTTTTTGCTTGTTTTTCTCATAGAATTTTTGCATATCCGGCATCTCAGCCCGGCAGGGAGGACACCATGTTGCCCACATGTTGACAATTACTTTTTTGCCACGGAAATCAGACAATTTCTTCTCCGTCCCATCCATTGCTTTTAGTACAAAGTCAGGAGCCATGTCTCCTTGATTGATACCAATCTTTGCAGCGGAGCTTTGTTCTGGATCTGCTTTATAGGCTCCGTTGGCAGATTTATTGCCGTTACTGGTGGTACTGTAAAACATCCAGCCAGCCAATACCAGTAATGTGACAACCGCAATCCATTTCTTCATCTTATCATTCTCCCCCTATATCGTATAAGTGAATTGTGCAAGCCAGGCACTGATCTTCTGCATTTGTCCTGTAAAAAGCAGTATGCCCATCCCTACCATAATCCAGCCGCTGCTCTTTGAAATGACAGGCATAAAGCGGTTGACCTTTTTCATAACGGTAAGCGAATAGGTAAGGACAAAAGAAAGCGCGAAAAACGGAATGCCCAATCCCAGCGAATAAATCCATAATAAAACCATGCCATTGTACATCGTCTCTGCCGAGCCGGCCAAAAGTAAAATGGATGACAGGGCAAGCCCTACACAGGGTGTCCATCCGGAGCCAAAGGCAAGCCCAAGCAGGACAGAGCCCCATATATTCTGCTGCTTCGCGGCAGTTGTATCCCAGCGTTTTTCCATCATAAGAAAACGAAGATTAAGCATACCAGCCATTTGAAAACCGAAAATTATGATTAAAATGCCGCTGATCTGCTCGACAAGCTGTCGATTCTCACGGAACAGCTGACCGACGAAGCTTGCAGACGCGCCCATTACAACAAAAATAAAACTGAAACCGAGAATAAAGCCCAGCGATCGGATCATGACTACTTTTCGTTCCGCATTCAATCGGTTTTGTTTGATGTTTCCCCCGGTTAAGTGTGCAACATAGGCTGGAAGCAGGGGAAAGATGCAGGGAGAAAAGAAAGAAATGATTCCAGCCGCGAAAGCGAAGGCAAAAGAAATGGTTTCCATATACTCAAGGGTCCTCCTACACGATTTTTCTTTACTGTATCGCTCCATTGTTAAGAATCAATAAAGAGCACAATAAAAAGCCAACGAATATTCGATGGCTTAGTATAGATTAGTCCTTATCTATAGGTTTCTCTTTATCTGTATACAGGGGCAATACCAAGGAAAAAGTATGCTCATTTTGCTTAGAGGTAACGCTGATGCTTCCCTGATGATGTGCTGCAATTTCTTTTACGATGGACAGTCCGAGCCCAGCGCCTCCTGTATGACGGTTCCTCGAAGGCTCCAACCGGTAAAAACGTTCAAAAATCAGTGCGGATTGCTCAGCAGGGATTGGCGTACCGAGATTGGTAATGTGGATGACATACATCCGTCCATTCTTTTCTGCGCTTATTTTTATCCAGTCACTTTCGTTGTACAGTATAGAGTTGGCTATCAAGTTTTCTACTGCCTGTTTTATGCCCTGTTCATTTCCCCATATAATTGCCTCATCGATAGAGGATGCGCAATGAATGCCTCGCTTCTGAAAAGAGACGGTAAATGCATGCAATACAGTATGCAGTAGATCATGAATGGATAAGGAAACAAAAGGCATGCTAGCCTTCTGTGTTTGCCATGTATGAAGCTGTTGAAATTGCTCAACCAATCGGGTTAAGTGCTGTGATTCTTCGTACAGTGAAGAGAACAGAGCTGGTGATCCATCAATATCACGATGATGCAAAGCTTCTAAATATCCGTTCAAGTTCGTGAGCGGTGTACGCAGATCATGGGCAATATCGGCGATCATATTGTTTCGCTGCTGTTCCTGCTGCTTAAGCTTGGCTACAAGGTGATTGAAGGCATCCGTAAGCTGTCCGATCTCATCAGTGCTACTGACACGAAGCGGGGCCGGATAGGTTCCGCCCGTCATCTGTCGCGTCGCCTGGGCCAACTGGCGAAGCGGAAGAAACCATTTGCGGATAAAATAAAAATGTACAGCAGCGGCAATAATAATCGCAACAAAGCTGGCGCGTATCAAATAGAATTGCATGGTCTGATTAAAAAAAGCATTTTTGGCTTCTCCCACAATCCGAAAGTCGTTTACCAGAAGGCAGGCAAAGTCCTTAACGGAAACACCGGCAATGAAAATAACAATTAAAATGACGGCGCTGTTTACCCAAATCAATTTCCACTGTAAGCTGTGAAAAAGTGCGGAATACGGTTTAAAATGCGACAAAGCGATACCCCATTCCGCGCACAGTATCAATAAAATCGTGTTCCGGTGCTTCTTTGCTGATTTTTTCCCGCAGCTTGCCAATGTGTACATCAATGGTTCGTTCAGTTACGATCTTTTCCTGATTGGGATATAATTCTTCAAGAAGCTGCTCACGCGTCAGAATCTGATTCGGATGCTGCATAAGGAATTGTAGCAAGCGAAACTCATGCACGGTGAGCGGCAGAGTGCTGCCATTGATTTTTGCTTCGCCGCGCAGCGGTTTGAGCGTTAGACCGCGGTAGCTAATTTTGCTGCAGCGGTGTGCAGTGCGACGCAGTACGGTTTCGATGCGGGCGATTAGCTCACGTGGACTGAACGGTTTGGTTAAGTAATCGTCTGCGCCCATCTGCAAGCCTTGGATTTTTTCTTCATCATGAACTTTTGCTGTGACCATAATAAGAGGTACATCGCTTTTGACATCTTGCCGTATCCAACGACAGACTTCTTCGCCACTCAGCTTCGGGAGCATCAGATCGAGAATAACAAAGCAAGGGTCATACAGCGCAAATAGCTGCTTCCCCTCTTCACCAGTTCCTGCTTCCCATACATCATATCCTTCTTTTTCTAAATAGATCCGCATCAGCGCTCTGATTTTTGCATCGTCTTCGATAAGTAAGATTGATTTTCCCTTTACACCCATTATGTCCTCCATCCGTTGCTGTTTCGTTATTATCTATACTATAGCCCGTATTTATAAAGAATCAATAAAGAAATGGTGAGATGTTTCCTGTAGACAAATGCTTGATTGCCTTATATAATACTCCATAGGGTATAAGGAAAAGAATTGCTTCGCAAAATAAATTTTTTTCTTGTTTTATATACGTATACCTGTATATGTAAAATATTTTGAGGAGGAGTTATAGATGAACGTAGATAAAGTAATTGATGCAAAAGGGCTCGCATGTCCAATGCCGATTGTTAGAACAAAGAAGGCGATGAATGAATTAGAGTCAGGACAAGTATTGGAGATTCACGCGACGGATAAAGGCGCAAAAAATGATTTGGCAGCCTGGGCCAAATCAGGTGGGCATGAATGGTTGGATGCTAAAGAAGAGAATGGTGTCCTTATGTTTTGGATACGAAAAGGGTAGAAGATAACGAAAGGGGATCAATATGGAGAATAGAAAAACAACAAATATTATTTTGTTTAGCGGTGATTACGATAAAGCAATGGCCGCATATATTATTGCCAATGGGGCTGCAGCGTATGATCATGACGTTACGATTTTTCACACATTCTGGGGTTTGAATGCACTGAGAAAAGAAGAACTTATTCCGGCTAAGAAAACCTTCTTAGAAAAAATGTTTGGTAAAATGATGCCGCGTGGTGCCGATAAAATGGGACTGTCCAATATGAATTTTGCCGGAATTGGTCCACAGCTCATTAAAAAAGTAATGAAAAAACATAATGCTGTGCCGCTGCCTCAGCTTATTGAGATGGCGCAGGAGCAAGACATTAAGCTTGTCGCATGTACGATGACGATGGATCTTCTCGGATTGCGGCAGGAAGAACTGCTTGATAATGTTGAATATGCCGGTGTTGCCGCCTATTTAGCTGATGCAGAAGATGGAAATGTGAATTTGTTTATTTAACGACCTATGATGGTCGAGATAAGGTAGTACATGAAAAGCGGAGTCCTCCCTGTTGGGAGTGGCTCCGTTTTTTATGACAAAACTTATGACTTAACCATGTAAGTTATAGGTCTATATGCTCTTAATGATATGAACATTGGAACGTAATATTTTATTTGAATTAGTTTTATGTCTGAAAAAAGTCTTAATTCATGTATAGATAAGAGACAGAATATATTATTCATTGTAAGTGTGATTTTGATATTAGCTAATGAAGACAATATTTACGGGCGACGAGCGCTCGAAATGAAACAAAGATACATACACCCTGATAACAAACGAAGGATAGTATGAAAAATTCTGTAGTTTGGATTACAGCTTCATCTATACATTCTTTTTATAATCAACATGTATATGTAAAACACGTGTTAGAGAATCGTTTAAGCGCTGTTAGTATTGAGTAACTACAGTGCTTAGTCTATTATAAGAAAATTACTGGGGGTATGGAGTTTGGCTAAGAAAAGTATTGTTAAGGTAGTAACGACTGCTGTGCTGCTCAGTTCGCTTTCACTTCCTGTACAGGCAGCGCCCTCTTTTGGAGACATCAACAACTCCTTTGCCAAAGAGGCCATTTTACAGCTTGTGAATCAAGGGATTGTCAGCGGAAAAGGGAACGGAAAATTTGATCCAACAGGCAACATTTCGCGCCAAGATTTCGCAATTATTCTTGCGAACGCGCTGAAACTTGATGTTTCCAGTACACCAGCGACGGCAACCTTCTCGGATATTCCAAAAGATCATTATGCCTTTGCCGCGGTAGAGGCAGCGGCAAAAGCCGGGCTGATCTATGGTACGGGGGGCGGGAAGTTCGGCAGCGGCGAAAACTTGAGCCGACAGGATATGGCAGTCATCTTTATACGCGCGTTAGGGATTGAGGTAGCTGGAAAAGGAGCGGACTTGAAATTTAGTGATGCGGCTTCCATTGCAAATTATGCAAAAGATGCGGTAGCCGCAGCGGTAGAACTGGGTCTTCTCGTTGGCAACAACAATGGTACCTTTAATCCAAGAGGTATTGCAACAAGGGAACAGGTCGCTGTGGTAGCAAGCAAATTCCTGTCAGAAGTACAAAAGGGACAACAACCATCTCCAACCAATCCGACGCAGCCAACACCAAGTGTACCAACACAACCTACTACGCCTGCCCCGACAACAGATCGAAGTGATCGTGGTGGCGGCGGTGGTGGCGGTGGCGGTGAAAGCAGCAAAGATCGCACGGCTCCAACCGTAACGCTCGTCTCCGCATCGCCTGTTGATATAGGCAGCAGCGTGATCGTGACAAGTAACGAGACGGGTACGGTATACCTTGTGCCAGCTTCTGAGAATCCGAGCAATAAAGAACGACTAGAGAGTCTTGTCTTAAGTAATCAAGCGAAAAAAGCCTCCGTGACGGCTGTACATACAAGCACGAGCCTCACAACAGAAGGATTATCCGCAGGCAATTATAAGGTCTATGCCGTCGATGCAAGTGGAAATGTATCCGTACCGTCATCCTCCATTGAGCTTCGGCTTCTTGAAACAGGCAAAGCATCTTTACTAAACAAAATTAGCGAGGCAACAAGCTTACAAGAGAACTCCCAGCTTGGAAATACTACGGGTAAATATCCGCAAAATGCGTTTGAGGCTTTAACGCAGGCTATCACGAATGCACAATCAATCGTAAATAATCAACAAGCGACATCGGACGAAGTAAACGCTGCAGCGGCTGCGTTACAGCAAGCTATCATCCAGTTCCAGCAATCTGTAATTGCACCATTGACCTTTGAATTACAGCCGAATGTTCGATTTGATGTAAACTCAAACAAACTAGGCCCAGCAGGTGATGTTCTTATCACCGATATTGTACCACCGATGTATCAATACAATAAACAGAATATCAAAAATCTTGTACAAATTAAACGTGGCACAGAAATAGAAAATATCAGATATAAGCCAGGCACCACTTCGTTCGAAGTAATAAACCCAAGTAATGAACCGGTAGCAGAGATTGCATTGGAATCAAGCACGGATCTTGTTACGTTGGCGCCGGCCCCTAATGGGGTCAATTTACATCCGCATGAGAACGTAGAAGAATCGACATCAGCAGCTATTACGTTTCATCTACAAGAAGATGGGCAGGAGGTTAGACAATTATCACTCCCAATTACCTTTGATCAAACCCCTCCGCAAATAACAGGAGGAAGCTATGCGAATAACACGTTTACATTGACGGCCAGTGAATCGATTACAGCCACACCATCCCAGATTCCACTGGTACAGATAGAAGGTTCGGTTACAGGGGATTTTACGGATACTATACTTCTATATAATGGAATGGATTACACGATAAATGTTCCAACACAGGATACGTTAACAATTAATCTTCTTGAATCCGGAAGGAATAAGGTGAGTGTTACGACAGGTAGTAAATTTAGAATTACAGTTAGTGGATATCGTGATTATGCAGATAATAGTATGGTGATCCCTACAATACAAATCATCTCCGTGGATCAGTATTAAGAAAAAGGTGAACCTAGTTGGTTACAATCATAAAGTTAGATACCATGTCTGTACCCGGATTTTTGCCTCAGGCTAAATTGCTGCTTGAACATCTATCATCCTCTTGCGTGGCGCTTGGAGCCGTTCGTTCTGGCAAACCGATTGGAGTTATTGTAGTGGAACTGCGGCCTCATTTTGAGGCCGCAAATCTTCTTTCTCTTTTTGTTATAGAAGAAGAGCGCAGGAAGGGGATCGGACAGAAATTAGTTCGTGATGCCGAAAAAATCCTTGAGAAAAACGGTTGTAAGAAGTTATATGTGGAATTTATTGGTGCGGCATCAGAACCAGAGGAAGGGTTATTCTTATCATCCTGTGGCTTTGATCTCACAACACCAGGTATATACATGTATAGCGGCCCCTTAAACAGTTATGAAAAGGAAAAGTGGTATGCTGTTACCAACCCTCACCAATCCTTCTCAGTTGAAAATTTCAAAAATATGTCAAAGGGCGAACGAGCGGTGATAGAGCGAGGCCGCGAAATCTGGTATCCTGACATTCTGTATCCGTTCTTTGAGGAAGAATCTATTGATCCAGATTTGAGCTTGCTTCTTCGTTATAAAAACAACATGATAGGCTGGATGATTATGGAGCCATTTGATGCAGATACAATACTGTTCAAATCCATGTTTATGAAAAAACCGCATCAAGGTATGGGGCGTGGGTTCTTATTGGCGATGGATGCGATACGTAATCTCTTACATCATTCTCATTATAAAAACGGGATTGTATTTATTGAATCCTCGAATAAAAGTATGATGAAACTCGCAAAGAAAAGACTTTTGCATCCTTCTATTCGTGAAGAAGTTTTATGGAGAACATATAAAGTTATATAGAGCAGGGACTACAGTGAACATTCGGCAGTTTTTATAATCGCTACTATTAATAGCCATTATTATGTCGTTCATGACGGTATAGCCATCATTACACGTTCACAATATAATAAGATGGGGGTGACTGATAAAAAGGTCATCCCTTTTTCTAGTATGAGTATGTTATCAGGAACTTCTTTTCATGCGTATCTGTTCCAAAAATAGTGTGATATATTTATATAATGAAATGGCATTTCATTATATAAAATGGGAGAGGGATGAATGTGAACCAGAGCGTAGTAAAGGCCCTAGGACTGCTAAATTTTTTCTCGGAGGAGCAAAGAGAGCTAACGCTTAGTGAATTATCCAATAAGGCAGATATGCCAAGGCCGACCGTGTACCGGCTTGCCACTTCATTAGAAATGTGCGGCTTTCTAAAAAAAACACGAAACTCCGATCAGGATGTACGGTACTCTCTCGGTTTGAAGCTTTTGGAGCTGGGGAGCATGGTTGCAGAACAACTGGAATTGCGAAAAGTAGCTCTCCCTTTTATGAGAAATTTATGCGATGAAACGAATGAGGTTGTTCATCTGGTAGTAAGGGACGGGGATGAAGCGGTATATGTAGAGAAGGTAGAAGGCAATCGGAGTATCCGTTTATATACAAGGGTTGGCAAGCGTTCGGAATTGTATGTTGGTTCAGGACCGAAACTTTTGCTTGCCTACTTGCCAAGTGAAGAACAAGAAAGCATTATCGAAAAAATGTCGTTCCAAGTCATTACGAAGAATACCATCACAGAAAAAAATAAACTGCGAAGTGAAATAGAGCGGATTGTGCAGGATGGCTATGCGATTAGTGAAGGAGAGCAGGACGATGAAACCATCGGCATTTCGTATCCTATTTTTGATTATACTCAAAAAATGGTAGCAGCCCTCGGTGTAAGCGGACCAAGTACACGAATATACGGAGAGCAGAAGAAGATGATTCAACAAAAGACAAAAGAGACAGCTCAGAAAATATCTAAGAATCTAGGTTATACAAAAGAGCGATAGAAAGGGAGAGAGGGCAATGTGCGTTGTCCTCAATTTTTTTGTTAAAAAAATTGAAATTATTAAATTTTTAGAATATAATTATTTATAATTGAAATAGCATTTCAATTATTGAAATGAAGAAAGAAAGTGATGTTGAAAACAAGGAGGGGTTTTTTTGCGAAAGAAAGGTAGATGGAATGCTTTTATCGCTTTATTTTTTGTTGTATTTTTTGTAAGCGCATGCAGTCAGCAAACGAGTGGAAGTGGAGGAGGAGTAAACATTGCCGTCGGCCCTCCGGCCAGTGAAACCCAATCCGTGGCTAAGAAAATTTTAGAAGCATATGGTGTGAAGGATGGAGACTATAAAGCGTTTCAAGAAGGGTTCGGCGATGCGTTAAATGGTGTTCAAGATGGTAACATTGCGATCTCTTTCGGTATTTTAGGTGTTCCGACCGGCTCGATTAATGAGCTCCAGGCTGCAGCTAAGGATGTTAAGATGCTGAGCTTGTCCGATGAAGCAATTGCCCATATTGAGAAAAATACCAGCTACAAAGCTTACACCATTCCCAAGGGCAGCTATGATTTTCTAGATAGTGACGTGAAGACGGTTACTGCCTATGCAATTTTAGTAGGGAATACGAATACAATTGATGAAAAAACAGGATACGAATTGACCAAATATATGTATGAGAAGGCAAGTGAGAATACACACGCACAGGCAAAAGAGATGACACTTAAAAATGCGCTGAATGGAAGCGAGGGCCTTCCGATTCATCCAGGAGCGAAGAAGTATTTTGAGGAGAAAGGGCTAAAGGTGACCAATCCTGTCGCTACGCTCGATATCAAATCCAAGGGGAAGCAGGAGTTGATTTTAGGAACGGGAAGTCAAGGGGGGACTTATTATCCGCTGGGCGGTGAGTTGGCGAACATATGGAAGAAGTATGCGAGTGTCAACATCACGAATACCGAGACAAGCGCATCGCTTGAAAATCTAGCAAACATACGCGAAGGCACAATGGATCTAGGGATGTCTGTCCATGTTCCTGCGCAAAATGCGATTGCCGGAAAAGAACAGTTTGAAGGTAATCAAATTAAAAACGTTGCTTTTATGGGTCATATCTATCCAGAAGTCATCCAAATAGTCACCCGCAAGTCGACAGGCATTAACAGTTTAGAAGATATCGTAAAAAAATAAGAACACCAAGATCTCGTGAAGAGTCTATAGCGGCTTTTCACGAGATACGTTTGATACGATAGATAGGTGGTGAAAGGGATGAAAAACGAGCAAATAACGGGACAAGCTTTGTTAGAAAAGTTCGATCGTGAGAGTATGTACCGACAAAAACTTGGGAAGTGGAAATGGGTCGTTGTGTTTCTGGCGGTATATCTTACGCTTTTTCACCTATATACAGGGTATTTTGGCGTGTTTCAGACGCAGATTCAAGGAGCGATTCACTTAGGAACCGCACTTGGCTTGATTTTTATTTTGTACCCATGGAAGAAAGGATTGCAGCATAGAGAAGGAGTACCCTGGTATGATATTTGTTTGGCCTTTGTGGCTATATTCGTAGGGTACTATAAGATTATGTTTTTTGATGAATTGCTGTTGGGCCGTATTACAGGCTACACTCCGTTTGCGATCTTCGTATCCATTATTGGAGTCGTACTTGTCTTGGAGGCGACACGCCGTTCGGTTGGTCTTCCGATCGTCATTGTAGCCTCGGTTGCTATTTTGTATGCCATGCTTGGACCTTATATTCCGACTAAGGTATTGTCTCATCCTGGCTTTTCATTTGAAAAGATTACGACAAGTCTGTGGTTCCGTGAAAGTGGCGTATTCGGAACGCCGCTACAGATTTCTGCCAAATTCATTTTCTTGTTTTTATTCTTTGGTGTCGTGCTTGTTCGGTCAGGGATCGGACAATATTTTAATGATCTTGCCTTTGCTGTAACAGGGAGGTTTACTGGCGGACCGGCCAAAGCGGCAGTTGTGTCCAGTGCTCTTCAGGGAATGATTTCAGGAAGTTCGGTAGCCAATACGGTTGCCTCAGGCTCGTTTACCATTCCGATGATGAAAAAGGCAGGTTTTAAACCGGAGTTTGCTGCTGCCGCAGAAGCCAGTTCATCTACGGGTGGGCAGCTTATGCCGCCGATCATGGGTGCTGCTGCATTTATTATGGTCGAATATATCGGGGTTACGTATGGAGAGATTATGCTCGCCGCAGCCATCCCTGCTGTTCTTTACTTTAGCGGCGTTTTTCTTGGGACACATTTTGAGGCAAAAAAACATGGCATTTATGGCATGCCAAAACACGAGCTTCCCAACATAAAAAGTCTGTTTTTACAAAAAGGATACATGCTGCTGCCGCTTGTGATTATTATTTACACACTCATGGCTGGTTTTACCGCCCAGCGTGCCGCGCTTTTAGGTATTGTTATTGCTTTTGTAATTAGCTTCATCCGTAAGGAAACAAGAATGTCATGGAGAGGAATTATTGAAACATTGGAGGAAGGTGCGCGTGTTGCTCTGCCGGTGATTGCAGCCGTCGCCTGCGCAGGAATGATTGCAGGCGTAGTGGGCTTAACCGGACTTGGCAGCAAATTTGCGGCAGGTATTATTGCGCTTTCTGGTGGTTTGCTGATTCTATCGTTACTCTTCACGATGGTTGCGTGTCTCATTCTGGGGATGGGTCTTCCAACTACTGCGAATTACATTGTTACGGCTAGTGTGGCGGCTCCGGTACTAATTAATGAATTTGGACTGGCGCCTATCGCGGTTCATATGTTTGTGTTCTATTTTGGTATTATCGCAGATATTACTCCACCGGTATGCCTTGCAGCTTATGCGGGAGCTGGTATTGCGAGAGCGAATCCTTTTAAAACAGGGGTAACAGCGACGAAATTGGCGGTAGCAGCGTTTATCATTCCGTATATGTTTGTATTAAATCCCATTCTTGTTCTTGTGGATTACACCTTTATTGGCCTGTTAGCGGCTGTAGGAACCGCACTCTTGGGAATGACAGGGGTTAGTACGGCTTTAATCGGATTCTTTATTCGTAGCTGCCTTTTATGGGAACGCATCATTTTATTTATAGCGGGCCTGCTGCTTATCTATCCAGATATGAAAACATCGCTCGCCGGATTTGCTTTGATGGCAATTATATGGTTTGGACAGCGCCGACGTCCGGCAGAAATCGTGAAGAGGGAACATAATCTTGCATAGGGAGAGACCATAATGTTTACAAAACCGAAGAGAGTGAGAGAGGTTCCTCCGTATATTTTTGAGACGATCAATCAAAAAAAGAAGCAGTTGATTGAGGCGGGTATAGATGTAATTGATTTAGGTATTGGTTGTCCTGATTTGCCGACCCCGCCCCACATTGTTACCCGTTTAATTGAAGAGATGGGCGATGACCGGAATTTTAAGTACAGCACCTACAGAGGATGTGATGAATTTCGGGAGGCGGTGGCCGCGTTCTATCGCAAACGGTTTGATAGCGTACTCGATCCGAAGACGGACGTGCTTACCCTTATCGGCTCGAAAGAGGGGCTCGGTCACTTAATTCCTGCTGTGATCGATCCAGGTGATATTGTCCTAATTCCGAATCCAGGATATCCGGTGTATGGGACGGCTGTTCATCTTAGCGGGGGGATTGTCTACGATATGCCGCTGCTAAAGGAAAATCAATTCCGTCCTGATTTTAGCTCCATCCCTTCCGAAGTTGCAGACAAGGCCAAGCTGATGATTCTTAATTATCCGGGGAATCCTACAGCCGCTACGGTGGATCTTTCATTTTTTGAGAGCGCTGTAGCATTTGCTAAAGAGAATGATATTATCATCGCCCATGATGCGGCTTATCAGATGGTTACATTCGATGGCTACAAAGCACCGAGCATATTGCAGGTAAAGGGAGCGATGGAAGTGGCGGTTGAGTTCGGTTCGCTCTCTAAAACGTACAATATGACGGGTTGGCGAATAGGGTATGCGGTTGGCAATAAAGACGTGCTTGATTCTTTATTGGTTGTAAAAAGCAATCTCGATACAGGCCAGTTTCTTCCGATTCAAAAAGCTGGCGCCACAGCTTTAACCTCTGAACAGCAGTGTGTAGAAGCTTACAACAGCATATATAAGGAGCGAATGGAGGCGGTGCTTGGGGCGCTTTGGAGCATCGGTATTGAGGCGGAGCCGCCAAGGGGAAGTTTTTTTATTTGGGCCGCGGTTCCTTCTGGATATGATTCTCAGAAATTTGCGGAAAGAATTCTTGAACAGGCAGGTGTCGTCGTTACGCCCGGTACAGCGTTCGGCAAATATGGAGAGGGGTATTTCCGTCTTTCGTTGTCCGTACCAACAGAGAAATTAAAAGAAGCAATGCATCGACTAAAGGCCAATATAGCGACCATTGTTTAATAAATAAAATAGGAGATGGTAGGATGACAGAGATGATGAACGGGGCAGAGGCAATTACAAAATGCATGGAGCTTGAAGGTGTGACTCATGCTTTTTGTGTTCCGGGAGAGAGCTACTTGCCTTTAATGGACAGCTTATATGCTTCCCCGGCTATTGAATTGATCTCAACACGTCATGAAGGCGGGGCGGCCTTTATGGCGGAAGCATATGGGAAGGCGACGCGAAAGACGGGAGTAGCAATGGCAACGAGAGCAGTAGGCGGAGCAAATCTTGCCATTGGCATTCATACCGCATATCAGGATTCGACACCGATGGTTGTTTTTCTCGGACAGGTTCATAGTAAGTTTCGTGGGCGGGAAGGTTTCCAGGAGGTCGATTTGGACCAATTCTTTGGTCATATCTCCAAATGGACGGTAGAAATCAAAGATGTAGAACGGATTCCTGAACTTGTACAGCGGGCGTTCCGCATTGCAAAGAGCGGACGGCCTGGCCCGGTGGTTGTCTCCCTCCCTGAAGATGTGCTAAAGGAGGAGGCTGAGATGCGCTTCGGTAATGTTATTCCGATTCCTGCACCTCGTCCCAATCATACGGAAATCGCCGCAGTTCAGGAGCTGCTCGTAAAAGCGGAGCGCCCATTGATTCTGGCTGGAGGTGGGGTGACAGCCGCCAATGGAGAAGACGCCCTGCTGAAGTTCGCAGAGACATTTGGCATTCCTGTAATGGCGTCCTTCCGTCGGCATGATGTGTTTCCAAATCAGCACGTACTCTATGTAGGTCACTCTGGATTAGGCACGTTTGCTCCGATTCTTGATACGATGCGGAAGGCGGATGTCGTGCTGGCGATTGGTACTCGCCTATCGGAAGTAACAACACAGGATTATTGTATTTTTAAGCACAATCCTAAGATTATTCACATTGATATTGATTTTGATACGATTGGCAAGGTATACAGCCCCGAAGTAGGGATTGTAGCTGATGCGAAGGAAGCGCTTGGAGCGCTGCTTGAGATGAAGCTAAAATGTACGTGGGAGGCCTGGGCAAAAGAGAGACGGCAAGTATATGAGCGTGCGGGGGATGCAATCCAGAAAGAAGAAGACGCTCCGATTCATAACAGAGATATTATTGAGACATTGATGAAGGTGCTGCCTAAGGATGCAATTATTACAAATGATGCGGGGAATTTTGCCGGGTGGCTGCATAATTTCTATTCCTTCCAACAGCCTAAGACATATATTGGCCCGACTTCTGGTGCGATGGGATATGGACTGCCTGCAGCGATTGGCGCAAAGCTGGCGCGACCTGAGAAAGTGGTCGTCTCGCTATCTGGAGACGGAGGCTTTATGATGACAGTTCAGGAGTTAGAGACTGCTGCGCGTTATCACATCCCTGTGATTGCTCTTGTCTTTAACAATTGCATGTACGGCACAATTCGCATGCATCAGGAAATGCATTTTCCTGAACGGGTCGTTGGCACGTCTTTAAATTCGGTTGACTTTGCAAAGCTGGCCTCTGTATTGCAGATTGAGAGTTTCCGTATAACCGAGCAGTATGAATTCGAGGAAGCTTTGCACAAAGCGTTGCAGGCAAAAGGCCCTGTTGTGATTGAGATTATGACGAATCCTGAACAGATTTCTGTGCAGTCCACCATTACCTCCATTCGAGAGGGTGCAAGGCAAAAACGGTAAGACGCATACTGTGACAGCATATCCCGGCGATGTAGAGGTAAACTCGAGCCGGGATTTTGTTATGAATGAAAAAAAGTAAGATAGAGGATCGGGATACAAAGTCCTGAAAATAAGTGGGTAAAATAGACCGTACCAACTATTTAGAAGGAATATGAAATTATGTTAATGTTTATGAAAAAGGGAGAAGGAGGATACATAGTGAAAAAGCGGTACGCGATAATGGCAGTCTGTCTGCTGCTTTTTTTGGGGGCAGGATGCAGTACAACGGAGGCAGAGCCGCCGCAAGCAGCGGAAAAAGTGAAGGAAACGGAAACAAAAGATCAGGGCATGGCTGCTTCTGTTACAGCGCAGGCAGAAGAACCGCTGCCGGAACTTGCCCGCCCGCTAACAGAAGTAGAAAAAATGATGATGAAACCGCCGGGCAAGTATGGCGGAGATCGATACGATGCGACAAAGGTCAGGGAGGAGTTGGATAAGCTGCCCGCTGACTTGACTACAGAAGAGTATTTTCAGGCGCTGATTGGCCTAATGACGGAAGACTACCGTCCGTATGTGACATCATTTGTGAATTTTGATGCAACCGTGGAAGTGAATCATGAAAAGCCGACCGAAAACATCAGGCTTCCCGAGGGGAAAAAAATACATTTTTCAATTTTGCTTGATGCGAGTGGAAGCATGAAAGCGAAAGCGGGCAGCCAGACAAAAATGGATGCCGCCAAAGAATCCATCCGTGATTTCGTATCACAGCTGCCGGAGAATGCATCTGTCTCCCTTCGCATCTATGGACACAAGGGCAGCGGCAGTGACCAGGATAAAGCGGTTTCCTGCGGAAGTACAGAAGAAGTATATCAGGGAGTGGGCTATCAGGCTTCCGAGCTTGATACGGCGCTTAGCAAAGTGCAGCCTGCTGGATGGACGCCAATCGCCCGCGCGCTGCAGGCTGTACATGAGGATGTTCCAAAGGATGCGACAGAAACGGTGGTATACGTGGTCAGCGACGGCATTGAAACGTGCGGTGGCGATCCTGTGCAGGCAGCCAAGAAGCTTCAGGAGTCAAATGTGAAGACCGTTGTAAACATTATCGGTTTTGATGTTGATAATAAGGGACAGGAGATGCTGAAGCAGGTAGCGGCGGCAGGGAATGGAAAGTTTATCTATGCACACGATGACCGGGAATTAAAGAAGGTATGGCGCCAAGAGTATGATAAATTAAAGCGTGATTGGTATTCGTGGAAGGAAAAAGGGAAAAAGGAAGCAATGAGTAAAAAAGAGGAAAAGAAGAAGCTGGCACAGACTACGAAAGAAGAGATCAAATTTTTGGTAGAAAGAGAAAAACAGCATTTGTTGAATGCTCATGAGTATATAAAAGGAAAATACGACGTGAATCATCCAATCAGGGGAACATACAATCTAATCATTGACCGCAAGCAGACCATTTACAATTATGCGGTGGATACAGGCAACGCTTTATGGAATGAGGCGGTACATAACGGAAATGCTGAATGGAACCGGATTGTGGATGAAGGAAACAGTGGAGCGCAGGATGCAATCAAAAAAAGAGACAGCCAATAGCTGATATGGCACGATAACAGAGGCAGATTTACCTCTGTCATTGTGCCTTTTCCTTTGTACTTTGGTGGAGCAACTCAGACAGGGTGACAAACCGGTAGCCTTCCTTGGACAATATACTTAGTGCTCTATCTAGTGCCTTTACTGTTTGTGTTCGATTGACTCCGGAATCATGGAGCAATACAATTTGACCAGGCTTTGCATGCTGTGTTATCTGACGAACCATCTTCTCCACCCCAGGATTGGACCAATCTTTTGTATCCTGGTGCCTAGACCAGATTACAACGGTATGGTTTTTCTTTTTGGCGGCCTTGAATACATTTTCATTTTGTATACCGCCGGGAGGACGGAAGAAGACGGGATGTTCTCCGGTTAAGGAGCGAATCACCTCATCTGTCTTCTGAATTTCCTTTTCAAGCTGGGATGAAGTAATCTTTCGCATGGAGGGATGGGAATACGTATGGTTTCCGATCTCATGTCCTTGCCTGTTCATGTCTTTAATGACGGATGCGAAGCGCTCAGCACGCTCTCCTGTCACAAAAAAGGTGGCCTTGGCGTGATGCTTGTTGAGCACCTTTAATGCTTTTCGTGTATATACAGGGTGAGGACCATCGTCAAATGTAAAAGCCATTACTTTTTCTGATGTTTTTACTTGATACACAGCTTCTTTTTCCGGCCTGATTGCCGCAGAATGAGCAAGCATGGATGGGGTGAGTAAGATGAACATTAAAAACACGATAACAATGGTTTTTTTCATAAACAGTATCATTCCAATACAGTAAAAGTTCAGTTGTGCTGTATCGTTAGCGTTCCCGAATGTGCTTGCTTTTACTATGTAATTTTTGCTCCATCGTCATGCTTTTTAGCGGGGGAGAAGCATCGAGCATGTGAGCGGTGGAGCCAGATGAAGATATAAGAAATAAGAAGCAGCTCCGATGATGAACTCACCGAAGCTGCTTCTGTATGTGATCTGAGATTATTTTTGGTTCATGAGGTTTGTAAAGTCCGGAACCGTCGGGCTTGGAACGTAGTGGCCGCCCTCCACCTGAATGGTTTGGCCTGTGATAAACTTAGCTTCATCAGAAGCTAGGAAAAGCACTGTATACCCAATATCTTCTGCTTCGCCATGATACGGAAGGCAGTTGTATTTCTCGAAGAGATCCAACACATCCGGCGGCAAATTATTTTTTGCTGCTGGTGTCAAAATCAGCCCCGGTGCAACCGCGTTGCAGCGTATTTTGTGTTTTCCGTATTGGGTTGCGATATATTTGGTTACATTCACTACCGCCGCTTTTGAGGCGCCATACGCTGTACGGATGCTATCTCCTGCAAATGCCGCCATGGATGCTGTATTAATGATCGAGCCGCCGCCTGCTTCAATCATATGAGGAATCGCATATTTGCACCCAACAATGATGCTTCGTACGTTCACATTCATCAGGCGATCCCACTCATCCAGGTCAAGATTAACAACGTCCAGATCTTTCTTTAAGTTGGTCAATCCAACATTGTTGTATAGAATGTGCAGCGCCCCAAAAGCATCCACTGTTTGTTGGATGACCTGCTTAATGGACTCTTCTTTGCTCGCATCCAAAAATAAGGCAAGCGCTTGTCCGCCTTGTGCTTCAATGGCTTTGGCGGCCTGATCTGCCCCGTCCTTATTGAAGTCGGCAATGACAACCTTTGCGCCTTCTTTTGCCAGCAGTTGTGCGGTAGCCAGTCCGATTCCAGAAGCGCCCCCTGTGATCATAGCTACTTTTCCTTGTACCCGTCCCATGCCAATCTCTCCTTGCTTACGTGAATTGGGCGATAAGTTTCTGATAAATTTGCAGCAGCTGCTTTTGTTCCGATTTGCTGATCGCTTGAAAGATTTCCAATTGTATTTCGTTGCTTGCTTCAATGGCCTTATCCAATATTTTTCTGCCTTCATCCGTGATTACTAGATAAACCACGCGTCGGTCATCGGTGTTGAATTCACGTACGACATAGCTTTTCTTAATCAATTTATCAGCAATATTGGTAATGGCGCCAGGCGTAAGCCCCAGTTTATTTGCTAATTCTGATTGCTTAAGCCGTCCATGATGCTTTAATTTCGACAGAACGATAAGGGGAGAGATGCCAATTTCCTGATTAAACGCTTTTGTCCACTTAATTGCAGCATGATTTGTGAAAATTTGCATGGTATGCAACAAATGAAAAATATCCGTATTGTCCATCTCCAGATCTTTTGTCTGTACTGCCATAACATCCATCTCCCATACTATATTCGTTCTCTCGATTATCTCAGCTTCAGTGTACCTCCGTCCACCATAATTGTTTGGCCGGTGATATAGTCTGCATCTTCACTCGCAAGGAACACAGCTACACGGCCGATATCTTTTTCGCAATCGCCCAATCTTCTGAGCGGGATTTTTTGTACCATGGCTTCGTATTCTGCAGGCATGTTTTCTTTCCATGCGGCTACTCCAGGTGACTCTGCAATTGGACTGATGCAGTTCACATTAATTTGGTATGGACCCCACTCATTAGCAGTAGTTCTTGAGATGCCGCGAATCGCTTCTTTAGCCGCAGCATAGGATGCCTGCAGAGGCATGCCATCAATACCGGCTCCCGAAGCAAAGTTGATGACACTTCCTTTTGTTTCTTTTAAGTAAGGGAAGCACGCCTGCATGAAATGGAAAGTTGGATAGAATCCGGTATTAAAGGACAGGTCCAAATGCTCCTGTGTCGTCTCCATGAAAGAAACTTGACGGGAGGCATGTGCATTATTGACCATGACATCGATCCGTCCGAATTTATCCACCGTGTCTTTTACGACTTTTGTGATCTTGTTTTTATCTGAAATGTCAGCTTGAATAAACATAGCGTCGTTGTATTGCTGCAGCTCTTGTTCTGTTTTTTTACCGTTTTCTTCATTTAAATCTACAATAACAACCTTAGCTCCCTCTTTTGCCATCGCCAGGGCAATGCCTCGGCCGATTCCGGATGCTCCTCCTGTAATAATGGCAACCTTTTCTTGCAGTCTCATTTACAACACTCCTATCTTTTTATTATAGAAATAAATAATTTAACTATATATATTTTAGTAATATATATTTTAATACTAAAATAAATGTTGCTAAAATACAATCGGAATTTGTGATCAAATTTTTCCATCATTATACAACTGAGGTACCCGTCGCTAACAAAGGACTTCTAGGTAGAAGGTCCATCATGACGCAAGCAGAATACCCAATATGTTTTCCTTGAATACGTATTGAGATGGGGGAGGCGGTAGATGATGAACGATCGGCCAGGTAATGTGATCAAGCTGTCGGAAAAGGAAAAGCTGGGTCGTTGGATGAGCAAAATTGAACGCTATATGGTACTGTATGTACCACAGAAAGACCGGGAGCGTATGTCCGACGATAAAAGAGAAAAGCTCAATATTCATTGTGTGCTTCCGAGAAGTTTTCATACCTGCAAACGCTTTTCTAGCTAAGTTGTTCTATTTTCCAGCCCTATTACTGAGCGGGGTATGTCGATTCGCCTCGTTCTTTTTTAGTTCGATTATCATTGACAAAAGATTAAACAACCAATAAAATGAATGATAGTCAGTCATGAGGCGGTTTTGATGGCATAAAACGAACCCTTCTCCCGAAGAAAATGACTGTCGTTCAGTCATTTGGCTGCTGATAAGGTGAGTAAAAAGATGATGAAAGGGAACGGAAATGGTGAACTATTATGAATAAAGATTGGATGTACGTTGCTTTAACCTGTTTATTTGAATTGCTGTGGGTATATGGCTTTAATGTTGCGACAACTTGGTGGCATTGGGGAATATTGATCGTTATTATTCTCGCAGATTTTTACTTTCTGTCCAAGGCGTGCGAAAACCTGCAAACGGGAACCGTGTATGCGATATTTGCCGGCGTGGGCACGGTTGGAGCCGCGCTGATGGATGTATTTATTTTGGGCGGAAACTTCAGCTTGGTAAAGGGAATCTTTATGGTCATTCTTGTTGCCGGCGTCATTGGCTTGAAGTTGGCTGATAATCAAAAAAATAAAGAAAAGAATCAGGAAGGGGTGTATCAATGATGGGCTGGTTTCTTGTATTGGCAGCCGCGATATGTGAAATTGCCGGCGTGATCGGGTTGAAGATGTTCAGCCAAACGAAAACAGTAAGAAATATGGCGCTGTACGTAGGCGGCTTTGGCCTGTCCTTTGCGCTTCTTTATGCTTCCTTCGCTTATCTGCAATTAAGCGTTGCCTATGCCGTATGGATTGGGGCCGGAACCGTTGGTGCTGTATTGGTGAATATGATTTTCTTTGGCGAATCTCGAAGCACAGCACGTATGGTAAGTATTTTTGCCATTATTATCGGTGTCGTAGGATTAAAGGCGGTCTCATAATCAATGTTTTTTGTTCAGGGATTTTACACGTCGCTCGCAAAGAAGGTAGAATAGCAGAGAGAATAGCAATCGAGTGTGATCCGGCGTCGCCGCCAAACCATAGATTATGAAGTTGTTAATAAACATGGGGTGTGAGAATGAAAAAACTGCTGGTGTATCAGGGTGAAACGTCAAACAAGTTTTGGCTGATGGAGGTATATGGGACTTCGTATCTCCTCACCTATGGAAAAGTCGGGACAAAAGGGGCGAGTAAAGCAGCCGTTTTTGCATCGGAGGAGACATGCCAACGAGAAGCGGAGAAGCTGATCGCTTCCAAGCTGAGAAAAGGATACAATGAGGCAGAAAGCGAAGCGGGCATTGTTCGTATGGAAGCCATGTCGGAAGAGAGATTCTGGGACATTATCGAAAAGGCGCACCGCAAGTCAAGTGACGGTGAGGAGCAGGCCGAATACGTAATGGAAGCGCTGATGAAGATGTCGATTAAGGAAATTCTTGAATTTGATGCGATATTTAATCGCCTTTATATGGGATCGTATACGTCCGATCTATGGGCGGCCGCCTATATTATACTCGGCGGCTGCTCTGACGATCTGTTTGATTATTTCCGGGCATGGCTGATCTCACAGGGCAGAGATGTATGGAGCCGGGTGTTGGAGAATCCGGAAAATCTGATCTCGATTATAGAAGAGCTGCCGGAAGACCATTATCCGGAAAATGAAGAGATGATCAGCGCAGCCTGTGTCGCCTTCGAAGAAAAGACAGGGCATACGGACGACGACTACTATCAGTTATTTGAGGAATATACGCACGGTGCATATACCTACCCTGAGATTGTTTTTGACTGGGAGCAAGAGGACGATAGCCTCAAAAGCAAGTTTCCAGCATTGTGGGAACGATTTGGTGAAAACTCAATGTCTGTATAATCGATAGAAAGAGCCTGTTCGTGTCGGGAACAGGCTTCTTTATTGGAGGAGTGGCATATGGCAAAGCTGTTAATTGCCGATCGAGATCATAATGAACGAACAGGAATGGGATGGCTAGTCAATTCGTACGGCATCCCGTTCGAGCAGGTATTGATGGCTGGAACTATGCTTGAAGTATTTCAGATTCTAGAATCAAACATGCCGGATGTGATCTGTATCGAGCTTGATATGATTCCAAGAGATGCATGGGATGATTTCAAAGAACGCATTCGCCAGTTTAGGCATACGATTATAGTTACAACAGCGGAGGCTACGTTTGAGCGGGCGATGCAGGGGATTGAACTGCATGCCTATGACCTATGGGTGAAGCCGCATTCCCCGGACAGCATTCGACGCGTGCTAGCACGATGCTGTAAGGTTGCCTCCTCTCCTCAGCAGGGGCTTGAGATTATAGAAAATGGCGTCGCGTCCTCTGCACCTTCCTACCATTCGCTGTTTTTGCCCCAGAAGTCGACAGCAGATCACTGCTGGCTGCTGCTTCTACAGCTAGAAGAGACTGAGGCTCAGCCGCGATTGCTTAGTTTTTTGCAGCATTATCCATTTTATACTCCTCCGGTGCTATTGCCGCTCAGTGATATGATCGTCTCGATTTTTACTCGTGAGCCGCAGCATTCCCTGCTGTCCCTAAAAAAAATGGGCAATCGCCTGCTGCAGGATTGGGAGGAGAAACATATGCAGCCACTGTCGCTTGTCATCTATGATACGAATGATGCGTCACTTTCCTTACGTCAGAAATACCAATACGCCAGGCAGGCGCTTGATATTCGTTTTTTCAAAGGGTATCGGCAAGTTTCTGTTATTGAGGATCAGATGGACTGGCAGATTATTGATCCATTCTTAACCCCAGCCGAACAAAGAGAATGGATCGATATGTTGGGTGAGGCTGACCGAGAGAAGCTGAAGCAGTGGATGTACAAGGAGTTTTTGCATAAGGAAGAGCCGTATCCGGAGCCGGGGCTTCTGCGGACGCGGCTAACCAGTATTCTCGCGCAGGTTCGGCGTTTTATGAAGTCGTATTACTTAGATCAGGGCAGGCTTGAGGAGCGATATCATCAAGTATTTGAAATTATTCTTTATACCCCGATTCTATACCGCATTGTGCAGGAATTTCTATTGTTTTTATATGAAGTATTAGATACGGCAAATAACCGGCAAGATCATTCGCGTGCGGATTTGATTGAACAGGCGCTTCGCTATATTGAAGAGAATTATCATAACCCCCATCTGCGGCTTGAAGATGTGGCGGCGTATGTTGATCGCAGTCCGGCCTATTTTAGCTCTCTTCTAACAAAAAGGCATGGACATTCCTTTCGTCAGCTTTTGGCATCGGTTCGGATTAAGGAAGCCCAGCGGCTGCTTTTGGACACCAAGATGACTGTCCAGGAGGTTTCAGAAAAGACCGGATTTATCAATGCGAACTATTTTAGCAAGATATTCAAAGAAAAAACGGGTTGTACCCCTCGAATATTTAGAGATCGAAAGAAAGTATAAAAATATAAAAAAAATATACTTTCTAAATGGAAGCGCTATCAAAGCGCTTTTTTTGTCTAAAAAAATGTGAAGAATTCGAAAAACTCCCCCCTATTTTTATCTTCTGTATTTTTTTACACTTTGTGTAGATAAAAAACTCATAAGTGGGTGAAAAAATAATGACAAAGCAAACGGGAAGAATGATTGAACATTATACAGGCTCACAGCTTCACACAAAAGGATGGATTCAGGAGGCCGCATTGCGCATGCTGCTGAATAATCTGCATGAGGATGTGGCGGAGCATCCGCAGAATCTGGTCGTATATGGGGGCATTGGTAAAGCAGCTCGCAACTGGGAGTGCTTCGATGCTATTGTTGAGACGTTGAAAAACCTGGAGAATGATGAAACGCTTTTGATTCAATCCGGAAAGCCGGTCGCTGTATTTAAATCCCATACGGATGCACCACGTGTGTTAATTGCCAACTCCAATCTTGTGCCTGCATGGGCGAACTGGGATCACTTCCATGAGCTGGACAAAAAAGGGTTGATGATGTATGGACAAATGACGGCGGGAAGCTGGATTTATATCGGCAGCCAGGGCATTGTCCAAGGAACATATGAGACATTTGCAGAATGCGGTCGTCAACATTTCAACGGAACGCTGGAAGGAACGATCACCGTCACGGCAGGTCTTGGCGGCATGGGTGGCGCACAGCCGCTTGCGGTTTCCTTATGCGGCGGGGTCAGCATTAACATCGAAGTGGACCCGACGCGCATTCAGCGCAGGCTCGATACGCGCTACCTTGATGTCATGACAGAGGATCTTGACGAAGCGATTGCGATGGCACTGAAGGCCAAAGAAGAGAAGAAAGGTATCTCTATCGGTTTGCTTGGCCATGCAGAAGATGTGCTCAACCGCATGCTTGCCAAAGGTTTCATCCCGGATGTGCTGACTGATCAGACATCGGCGCATGACCCGCTGAACGGGTATGTTCCGACGGGAATGAGCTTAGAAGCAGCAGCAGCGCTTCGCAACCAGGACCCGAAAGCGTATGAAGCACAGTCCAAAGCAAGCATTGCCGGTCATGTACGTGCCATGCTGAACATGCAGGAGCAGGGTGCCGTTACATTCGATTACGGCAACAACATTCGTCAGGTAGCCAAAAACGAAGGGGTAGAGAACGCGTTCAATTTCCCCGGTTTTGTGCCGGCATACATTCGTCCACAGTTCTGCGAAGGAAAAGGGCCTTTCCGCTGGGTAGCGCTTTCGGGTGATCCGGAGGATATCTATAAAACAGATGAAGTCATTCTACGCGAATTCAGCTACAACACCCATCTGTGCAATTGGATCAAGATGGCGCGGGAACGCATTCAATTTCAGGGATTGCCGGCTCGTATCTGCTGGTTAGGTTATGGGGAGCGTGCGAAGTTCGGCAGAATTATTAACGAGATGGTAGCATCCGGTGAATTGAAGGCACCTATTGTCATTGGACGTGATCATCTGGATTCTGGTTCGGTTGCATCGCCAAATCGAGAGACGGAAGCGATGCAGGATGGAAGCGATGCGGTATCGGATTGGCCGATTCTTAATGCGCTCATCAACGGTGTCGGTGGGGCTAGTTGGGTATCTGTCCACCATGGCGGCGGCGTTGGCATGGGATATTCCCTGCATGCCGGAATGGTCATTGTAGCAGACGGAACACCGGAAGCCGCGAAGCGTCTGGAGCGCGTTCTTACAACAGATCCGGGCATGGGCGTGGTGCGCCACGCAGACGCAGGCTACGACCTTGCGATTCAGACAGCAAAAGAAAAGGGCATCCATATCCCGATGCTGAAGTAGGAGGCTGATTATGAATAAGAAACCAGTATGTATCCGCAACGCCAGCCAACTCGTTACGCTCGCAGGCAGCTCTGATGCACCGTTAACCGGAAAAAAAATGAACGAGTTGCACATCATTGAAAGCGGCAGTCTCTGGATCGAAAACGGAATCATTGCGCATGTCGGAAAAGATGAAGAGGTAGCCCAACGATATAAAGAACGGCTTGCAGAAGCAGAGATCATTGATGCAACCAATAAGCTTGTCACACCCGGTCTCGTAGACCCGCATACCCATCTTGTGTATGCGGGCAGCCGTGAGAACGAATTCAATATGCGGCTTCAAGGCGCTACGTATATGGAGATTATGAATAACGGTGGCGGCATCCATGCCACTACCTCCGCGACGAAAGAAGCAAGCCACGAAGTGCTATTTGAAGAAGGACGAAAGCGCCTGGATCAATTTTTGCTTCATGGGGTTACGACGATTGAAGCGAAGAGTGGTTACGGTCTAACGCTTGAGGCCGAAATCAAGCAGTTGGAAGTGGCGGGCCAACTTCATACACAACATCCGATTGATATTGTTCGGACATTTATGGGGGCTCACGCGGTACCTGCGGAATATAAAGCCGATCCGGATGCATTTGTTGACGTAGTGATCCAGGAGATGATTCCTGAGGTGGCGCGTCGAGGACTTGCTGAGTTTAATGACGTATTCTGTGAGCGGGGAGTATTCACACCGGAACAATCCAAGCGTATTCTAGAAGCCGGATTGGAGTATGGTCTGCTGCCAAAAATTCATGCCGATGAAATCGAACCGTATGAAGGAGCAGAACTAGCGGCTTCGATTGGCGCAGTATCGGCTGACCATCTGCTGCGCGCATCGGATAAAGGCATTGCCATGATGGCGGAAGCGGGTGTCATCGCGGTACTGCTGCCGGGTACAGCTTTCTTCCTGATGGCAGAATCGGCAAACGGCCGCAAAATGATTGATGCAGGTGTGCCGGTGGCGCTATCCACGGACTGTAATCCGGGTTCTTCGCCGACCGTATCGGTACCGCTGATTATGAATCTTGGCTGCCTGAAGATGGGTATGACGCCGTCAGAGGTGCTGGTTGCGGCCACCATCAATGCCGCGCACGCAATTAAACGCGGCAAAGAAATCGGCAGTCTGGAAAAAGGAAAAAAGGCAGATGTGACGATTTTCGATGTGCCGAATTATATGCAGCTTCAATATCGCTATGGTGTTAATCATGCGCATACGGTACTCAAAGAAGGCATAACTGTCGTAGATGGGGGGAGAGTAGTGTGCAGCACAGCTACCCGTATCCCCAACTAAAGCCCCCGACATTTTCCTGGGATCAGAGTATGCGAAGCGAAGAGCCGAAAGTTCATGAATGGATTGAAACCATTCGTTCCGAGGGGGGAGAAGAGATGCCTTGGGACTGCTATGATGCGGTCATCCTCGGCGTCCCCCTATCCCGCTCTTCGATTTCAGCATCTGCAGCCAGTGAAAATCCGGATGCTATGCGACGTGCGTGGAAGTATTTTACCACCTACAATCTGGATCATGATGAAGATTTATCCGACCTGCGTATCGTCGACCTAGGCGATGTTCGTCAGCATGTAACGAGTATTGAGACATGTCATACGAATATTCGACAGGCGATGGCCAGCATGCGAACCTATCATCCACATGCCCTGCCTATTACAATGGGCGGCGACCATTCCATTACAGCAATGCTCGTAAAAGGATGGAAGGATGTACATCGTGATGAGCGGGTAGGTATTCTGCAGTTGGATACGCACTTTGATCTGCGAGATCTATCCGATAACGGGCCGAGCAACGGTACACCAATCCGCAATTTGATTGAAAGCGGGGTAATCAAAGGAGAGGATGTGCACAATATCGGCCTGCATGGTTTCTTTAATGCTCGCTCCTTGAAAGTGTATGCCGATGAGGTCAAGTTAAATTATACGACGCTGACCCAGGCTCGCAAAAAAGGGGTGGAAGCGACCGTACGCGAGGCGATTGCAGCGTTGAGCGCTAAAGTGGATACGATTTATCTAACCGTTGATATGGATGTTCTTGACAGCAGCTACGGTCCGGGCGTGCCGGCATCTACACCGGGCGGCATGCGCAGTGACGAGTTGTTTGATGCTGTATACACAGCGGGAACGCATCCAAAGGTGAAAGCGATGGACATTGTATGCCTCGATCCATATAAAGACAGGGGGGAAGCAACGGTAAAAACGGCCGTTCATGTGATGCTCTCCTTCTTGACCGGTTTTGCGCAGCGGAAACGTACACAGCTTCGCAGCGAATAAGGGGGAATACGTGATGAGTAAAGAGCAGATGAATCTTGCAGCGTCTGAGATTGGACCTATTCAGACGAATGCGAGAGGGAATGCGTACAAATTTTTCATCTTTAGCTTTCTTGGCATCTTTGCTTTTTTTGTCCCCATCACCATAGGCGGGAAATCAACGATTATTCTCGATCATATCGTCAATGCCATCAAAGCAGGCGTACCGTCTCTTCTGCCGTTTTATGCTTTGCTGGTGATTTTCATAGGCTGTCTGTATCCATTTGTAAGCAGGACATGGAACAAGGATAAAATCAGCATTGTCTTTTCCTTTTTTAAAGTGATTGGCTTTTTTGTCGCGGTCATGCTGGTGTTTAACATCGGACCGGCATGGCTGTTCGAGAAGGATATGGGGCCGTTTCTCTTAGATAAGCTTGTCATCCCGGTTGGTTTATTGGTTCCGATCGGTTCTGTATTCTTAGCTCTGCTTACAGGATACGGCCTATTGGAATTTATCGGTGTGCTTGTTCGTCCGATTATGCGGCCGATCTGGAAGACGCCAGGGCGTTCAGCGGTCGATGCGGTCGCCTCATTCGTGGGCAGTTATTCGATTGGTCTTTTGATTACAAATCGTGTTTTTAAGGAAGGAAAGTACACGATAAAAGAAGCGTGCATTATTGCCACTGGATTTTCTACTGTATCTACACCCTTCATGATTGTAGTGGCTAAGACGCTTGATATTATGCCATATTGGAACCTGTATTTTTGGACGACGCTCGTCATTACCTTTATTGTCACTGCCATTACGGTACGCATTCGCCCGCTCAGCAGAAAGAGCGATACGTACTATACGGAGGAAGGCGACCCAGAGCCGGAATATACATCAGGTCTGATCAAATCTGCCTGGAGTGAAGCAATGAAAGCATCGAATGTAGCGCCGGGTTTATTTAGCAATGTGGCACAAAATTTTAAAGATGGTTTCATCATGACGATGGGGATTCTGCCATCGATTATGTCGGTCGGCCTGCTTGGTCTTGTGCTGGCAAAATATACGCCGCTGTTCGATATCATTGGTTATGCATTCTATCCATTCACCTGGCTGATGCAGATACCTGAGCCGATGCTTACGGCGAAAGCGCTCTCGGTCGGGATTGCTGAGATGTTCTTGCCGTCCCTTGTCGTAGCGAGTGCGCCGCTGGTAACCAAGTTCGTTATCGCTATCGTCTCGGTTTCATCTGTTCTGTTCTTCTCGGCATCCATTCCATGTATTCTATCAACCGAGATTCCAATTAGCATTCCACAGTTGGTTATCGTATGGTTCCAGCGCACGTTGCTTACCTTCCTGCTGGTGACCCCTGTTGCTTTCCTGCTGCTTTGACATATTCATAGCAAGTAAACAAGTAATGAGCGGCTGCCTTTTTAGGTAGCTGCTCATTTGCATGTGAGTAGGAACGAAAATAGGGCGGGGATTTAGGTATCTTCTACCGCATGTCGAATCCCCTTTCCTGAACCGCTTCATATACTGGTACTACGACCGTAAGGGAGGAGGTATATTTATGGCAAAACGATATCTCATCCACGTAAAAGCGGACATGAATCAAGCGCGCGAAGTATGTTTAAAACAAAAAGGTGTTCAAGTATTACACTGTCTGAAGCATTTTCCCTTTATTGTGGCTACCATGGAGAACAGCAAGATTTTGCGTCATCATCCGGCTTTTTCTTTGGTTGAGGAAGATATGAGAATTCGAATTCACCGCGCGGAGCCTTCAACCCATAATCAACCTGCTTCCCATGTGCCATGGAATATTCAAGCGGTTCATGCGCCCGCTGTCTGGCCTAAGAGCAAAGGCGAGGGGATTCGTATAGGCGTATTAGATACCGGTATCGCTTACTCTCATAAGGCGCTTCGCAGTCATATCGCCGGTGGGTACAATATCATCGCAGATAACCAAAATTTCATGGATGATAATGGACATGGAACCCATGTATCAGGCATTATTGCCGCGAACAAATCAGGCGGCCTGTATGGTGTATCGCCAGGGGCAGCATTATACGGGATCAAGGTTATGGATCGGGACGGTATGGGGAATATGAGCGATATCATCAAAGGGATTGAGTGGGCGATTGATAACCGGATGCAGGTGTTGAATATGAGCATCGGGAGTAATACGTATAACGCCGCCTTGGCGTATGCAACCAGAATGGCGCAGCAGAAAGGGATCATTTTAGTTGCTTCCGCAGGAAACGACGGAGAACGCGGCGGCACGGTTGATTATCCTGCCCGCTTTCCCTGGGTCATCTCGGTTGGGGCAGTGGACCGTGACATGAAGCGCGCCTCGTTTTCTAGCACGGGAAGCGGGGTTGATCTGATGGCACCTGGAGTGGACATACGGAGTGCATGGAAGGGCGGGGGATATAAGATAGAAAGCGGTACGTCAATGGCAGCTCCACATGTAAGCGGAGGAGTCGCTCTAATGCTTGGCCGTAACTTTAGCAGAAGCGATAAGAGTGCACCGAGAAATATTGTGCAGTTAAGCAAACGGCTTGGACCGCGAAGAGAGTATGGGCACGGTGTTCTCGACCTTTCACTTCTTGCAAAGTAATCATCTCCCCTTCATTGCTGCAGGCAGCAGCGAAAGGGAGATGATGAGGGAGTGGATGCTTTATTGATTGCTAGAAGAGCGGGTGGCCGTAAGAAAAATAAATGCGCAGCCAAGTGTTAGCATATCAGCTAGCGGGATAGCAAAGAAAATGGAAAAGGCTGGATCGATTTGCGGTAGATGAAACATATCAAAAATAATAGGAATGACAATCACAAGTGGTATAAGAATAATCACCTGCCGCAATAGACTAAGTAGTATGGCTCCCCCCTCTTTTCCTGTCACTTGGAGTATGGTCATTACAGTGTATGTGATGCCAAGCAGAGGAAAGGTGAAGAAAATTACCTGTACCACATTCACTGCTGATTCCAATAGAGACGGATTTGAAGTAAATAAATAAAGGAGAGGTTTCTCGAAGAGATAGATCATTGCCGTAACAGCGATCCCATAAACAAGACAGGCGCTTATCGTCTTTCGTACCGTGCTCTTTTTCTTTGTCTCCTCGTTTTTTCCATCAAAATATGCCAGAATCGTTTGCACTCCTTGGGTCATTCCAATCACGGGCATGAGCATAAGCATGTACAGTTTATTGGCGATATTCCAGGTGCTGATATAGGGAGCGCCGCCCGTAGTGATAAGCTGGTAGTTGATGGTAAAAGCGGACATGCCTGCGATGATTTGAATGATGGTTTGGGCCAATCCTATTTTGAACAGTGTATAGGAAAACAAAAGGTGCTCGGAAAGAGAAAATGTACGCGATGTAAACCACCTTTTCTTTTTATAAAGATATATTAGTGAAAGAAGGGCGCAAAGCAATTCGCTTATCAGCGTACCCAGTGCAATGCCTGTCATGCCAAGCTGAAGGCCAAAGGTCAATATGGTGTTGCCAATAATATTAATAACAACAGACAGGAGAATAATCGCTGTCTCTGCTTGTGGATGTCCAAATGCACGAATGCTGCTCGTTAGTGTGTACCCTAGCGAGCTAAAAACGTTGCTGATCAGTATAATCTGTAGATAATCGGAAGCAAGCGTATACGTATCTCCTACCGCACCCAAAAATAGGAGCAAAGGGTCCATGAATAAGAATGTGACCAAGGAGGTGCATAGGCTAACTACTACTGTCATGGTAAAGCCAATCGTAAAATACGTCTGGACGCCAACATCATCTCCCCGGCCTAAGCACTTTGAAATCATAATGGCGGTAGAAGCCGCAAAAAGTGTTTGAAGTGCAACAAATATTGCTAATAACGGTGATAATAATCCGAGGGCAGCCAATGCCGCCTCGCTTTTATTGTCTAAATGCCCCGCAAAGGAAGTATCGATGACTGAGGTTAATGTCTCGATGATGAGCGAGGCGATGGCAGGTAAGGAAAAGCTAACAAGCAAGCGGTTGATCGAATATTTCTCATAGATGGTTGTAGTCATTGATTTATCCCTCCATAAAAAATATAGCAGTCAAACTGGACACGGAATGTCTTATTTGACTGCTACATTTTTGTTTTTTTTATAGGGGATAAAGTCTCGCACAAATTCTATTTCTGTTATCTGAGACAAAGCAATATGCGCGATTTTTATCAATACGTATTTTTTCTCAAAAGCATATAAATATAATCCGTCAGACCGTAATACGTAGCTAATGGGGGCGATGAGGAGCTGCTCGTTACCAACCTGGACGCTAAGATAATATTCTTCATCCAAACAATGATTGATGTCTTGACAAATCCGATGGTTCATATCGATTTCTTCATCAAGTAGATCGACAATAAAGTATTCCTTGGCATCATGCACAAACAAATGGATGATGTCAGGAGCAATCAGGGACAATTTATTAATAATATGATACCCTTGCTTATTCGCTGACATGCTATCGTAGAGAGATAAGGATAAGATGATTCGTTGCAGATCTTCATTGCTAAAAAAGCTTCTTGATAACTTGTAATGCTCATCAATAAATATGCCGCCTTGATTTCCTTGCTTGCAAGTAATGGGGATGCCCATTACAGATAATTTGTCGATATCTCTTTGAATGGTTTTTATACTTACTTCAAAGGTGGATGCAAGTTCGGCATGCGTGGTCTTCTTTACTTTAAGCAGATACAGTAATATTTCAAGCTGACGATTTTCTCCCATCTTTGTACATCCTCTTTTTCCTTTACTATTACATAAATGGTTCAGCTCGTATACCCTATAGCATCCTGTTGCTTCTCTTTTGCTTATTCAATGGGAAGAATGCGGGGTTTATGAAAGAGATGCATCCTCATCTCGTGGGAAGTTTGCAGCGGAATCAAAATCGTTAGTACGTTATGGCGATAGTAGGCTCGTGCTTTTTCTGTACGCGCATGTTGTGGCAATGGAATTGATTTTATGATGCGGTTCGGCGTGTGAGCGGCGCTGATGGCTAATGAGTCGTTTGAGATTTCAACCTTGATGTCGTTTCGGCTATAGTCTGTTATCTTTATCTGAATAATGATCTCATGTTTCTTTTTTTCAATATGGATCGAGTCGATATTCACAGTGTTCCTACACCCTCCTCTTTATTCCTCTCAGACGTGTTGCTATTCCGCATCGTGAAAGAAGTGAAATCATTTGGGCCTCGTTGTAGTAGCGAGTGGTGATGAAGCTTCAACAATCTTGCTATAGGGTATGTCGGATGCGTATTTATGTATAGGCTGCTATCCTCTAGAAATCAAGTGAAGTGTAGAGAAGAAGCACTGTGATGGGGCGTATACGAGGGAGATTACTGTCTGCGGAGCTTCCCTGTTTTTTGCGAACTATGTGCGACGAAACATGACGCCTGTTCCACTGGATGGATACTTCCAATGAATGTTGTGGTAGGGACAGCCCATAACAGAAGCTCCGCATTCGATACAGCGCTCCTGATCAATCTCGATGTGATTCTCACGCCATTGATATACCTGTGATGGACAAAAGTACGTACATGGCTTGTCGATGCATTTGGTGAGACAAATTTTAGGATCGATCATATTGATAAATGTTCGATCGGACGGAATGCGCTGAACGAGTTCCATCGGTGCCATATCCGTACGCGTGTGCTTCATTACAGTACCTCCCAATGCTGTAGTGCCTGCCAAATGTCTGTCACGGATTTTAAAGGAAGCTGGATTTGCTTTAATTCCTGTTGGATTCGCTTTATCTTATCCTGTTCGGTACTCATATCGACATGAAAAAACTCCGAGCCAAATTCATTCATCGCCCGGCTAATTAAGTAGTCGCTGTCTTGATATTTCATGACGTACTTATCATAGTTTTTCTTTGCCCGAATATCTGACATGAAGAAGCTTTGATTGATTTTCCAACCGTATCCGGCTAATACATCCTGACTAAAATCGCTTTTAGCATGTGCTTGCAGTGCTGTTTCAGCCGCCATTTTTCCAGAGAGCATCGCCAAGTCTGTACCACGCCTGCCGCTTACCATGGTCGCAGCATCCCCCACCACGAGCAGATGATGATCATAGAGCTGGGGAATCATTTTGAAGCCGCCTTTTGGAATCATATGCGCAGCGTACTCGATAGGCTCGGCCCCCTTCAGCAGCCGACTGATCAGTGGGTGGCGCTTCGTGCGTTCGAGAAGTTCATAAGGACTCATTCTTTTCTGTGCCAGTTGATTTAGAAAACCGCCAACGATAAGGCCGAGTGTATCTTTTCCTGTCCAGATGCCTGCTTTCCCCACGACACCTGCGGTCGGATAGCCGACAAATCCATAGATGGCTCCTTCATTACCCTGAAGCTGAAACCGCTCCTCCAAAACATCCTGTGGCAAATGGAATACTTGCTTCACATACAGCTTGACAGTCTCTGCTGGAAGATCAGAGCGCAATCCGGCCTGCTTGGTTAAGAATGCATTGATTCCTTCCGCCAGAATGACGATATCCGCATAATACTTCTGTCCATTATCCAGCTCCACGCCTTGTAATCGCCCTCTGCCAAACATGTGCTCCGCGTATACCAATCGAGTGACAAGCGAGTGGGTTTGCAAGACGGTTCCTTCATGTACAGCTTTTTGTGCGAGCCAGCTATCAAATTTACTGCGGTGAATGACCAGTTTATTATACGGCGGCTTTCCGTATGCTTGATTTGTAAAACCGACTTGAAAAGCGGAGTTGTCATCAAGAAAGTATAAATATTCTGCTGTGACGGCTCTCTCCCAGGGTGCCTCTTCCCAAAATCCGGGGAAAATATCAGCGGTCGGCACAGCGTAAATGGTACCACCGAACATATTCTTGCTTCCCGGATAGGCTCCCCTTTCCAGTAGTAATACCTTTAAACCGCCGCGTGCCATTATATAGGCGGCAACGGAGCCGGCAGGTCCTGCTCCTACTACAATCGCATCATATGTATCCTGCATTCATCTCATCCTCTCAAAAGGCGCTTTTTTTACTGTTTTCCTTTTTGAAGAGTTTTATGCTCAGAAGTGAAAGCAGCATACATATAAAAAAGAGAAGGGAAAACAAGGTATAATCTCGTCCTCTTCCTTCTCTCATACGGAATGTCTGCTTCTATTTGAAGAACATGACTCGTTCTTCAAGCGGCTTGAATTGCTTTTCACCAGCAGGAGCCGTCGGTTTGCCGAATGGCATTTGAGCGATCAGCTGCCAGTTGGCAGGGATGTTCCATTCCTTCTTTATCTTATCATCGATGAGTGGGTTATAGTGCTGGAGGGAGGCGCCGAATCCCTCAAGTTCTAAGGAGGTCCAGACAACATATTGAAGCATACCGGATGATTGCTGAGACCATAGGGGGAAATTATCCTTATACGCAGCGAATTGTCTTTGGAGTGCTGCAACCGTTTCTTGATCTTCAAAGAATAGCACGGTTCCATAGCCGTTTCCAAATGCGTTCATCTTCTCCTGCGTTGGAGCAAATTGATCGGCAGGCACAATGTTGCGTAGCGTCTCGGTTGTAATGTTCCACAGCTTATCATGATTTTCCCCCAGTAGAACAGCGACACGAGCGCTTTGCGAATTGAATGCAGAAGGGGTATGTTTTACAGCGTGATTGATTATTTCTTGAATCCGTTCATCTGAAGCAACCATATCTTTGCTAATCCCGTAGATAGATCGTCGGTTCTCTACTGCTGCATAGAAGTCCTTTGCAGCCTGTGCGTCTGTATTGTCACCGAATACTTTTCCTAAAATACTCATCCTATCCACCATCCTTATCGCCTTCTTGTCTTATTGTGATATTCTTCAAGTCATTCCATACAAAGAAATGGAATGGGTATCGTACCATTATTTTTTGCGGAATAACGAGTCGAGTGCATATAATTGGCTGCCTGTAAGGGAAAGAGATACTGACATTGCAAGCAGAGCCAGATCGAATTCATATCCGGCCATTTGGCCATTGCCCATAAATCCGGCAGCAAGCTTCACTGTGAAGATTGCGCCAAGCATAACGAATGCGAATAGAGTAGAGACAATCCGGGTTCCAAGTCCGAGAAGCATGGCGAAACCGCCTACAAGCTCAATAATGGCTACGATGTATCCGAGAAAGCTGGGGATACCTAGACTTTCAAAGAATTGCGCGGTATTTCCAAGTCCCGTTTGAAATTTGGCTATACCATGAATAAAAAGAGTAAGCCCTAGTACTAGGCGAAGTATGAATGCGCCTATTTCCTGTGTTCGTGTCATCTTTTCAACCGCTCCTTCAATCCATTCCTTTTGGCTCTTGTAAAAGAAATGATTAGAATTGCAGGCAAAGATAGCTTAGTGTACCATGCTCATAGCTTCGATAAATAACGCTTGCATCCGCGTCCGCTCCGCCACTTCCCATAGCAATAAAGAGCGGAACAAAATGTTCGGCACGTGGCACAGCAAGACGGGCATGGGGTGCCATTTCCTCATACGCAAAAAGCGCTTCCCATTCCTTGTTCTGCATCTTCTCGATAAGCCAGTCATCAAATTCAATTGCCCATGCTTCTGTCGTTGAGTCTCCCCATTGGAGCATCCGCAAATTATGAACCGTCACGCCGCTGCCAATGACAAGAATATCCTCTTGATTAAGTCCTTGCAGCGCTTCACCGATGCGATATTGTTCTCTAGGCGCAAGAAATGGATTGACGGATAGTTGTACGACAGGAATATCTGCTTGAGGATACAGGTGATGGAGGAGCGTCCACGAGCCGTGATCTAGGCCGCGTTTCGTATCCTGCTGCACCGGAATGCCCTGCTTTTTGAAGCGCTCAGCAAGCATCGCAGCGATTCGGGTAGAACCTTTGGCCGGATACTTCATTCTATACAGTTCATCAGGAAAGCCGGAGAAATCATATATCGTATCATACACATCATCTGTTGCCGAAATGGTGAGCGTCTCGCTTTCCCAATGAGCGGTGAAGATGACAATAGCTTTTGGTTTAAATTGTGCGCCAAGTTTGCGAAGAAAACGAGTGTAGTCATTATCTTGAATTGCAATGAGCGGGGCGCCATGTGCTAAGAAAAGCGAAGGTGTCATGTGTATACACTCCTTACTTCATTGTTCGTTATATACTTTTTGTAAGTTAGCATATTATGATAACCAACAGGCGTCAATAGAAGGAAGTGCGGGTAAAACAGATGCGTGGAAAGTAGGATGCTGTATCTCGTCCGCTTATTTATTTCTAATGGATATGCCGCATCGCATCGATTTCTTTTTTTGCCTTCACCAATTTTCGGTGAATCGGACGATATGTATGACGAGTAATCGTAGAAAGCAGCCATAAAGCAGGGTACAATATGTAAAGACCTTCACTTTGTAAAAAGCTTCTACGGGGAGGTATTATGTTATTTTTCTGCAAAATATCACCTCGTTTTTCCTTATTTTAACACAAGAGTAAGGAGAGAAACGGAATGATAGACATAGGACGTCCGATAATTTGGGTTACATTATTGTATATTTTTAAGTAAAATAAAGGAAGAGGGATGAAGTATACAACAATGCGTAACATTTTATGGATTCGTATCCTTGCCATCTTTTTTTCATTTCCGATTGGTTTGTTGGCATATTATGCAGCTTGCAAAATCATATACAACCAGGATGCTACTGATTTATCATCTGTTGCCTTATATGGAGGGATGACCTATCTGATTTTTGGTATCCCGCTGTTTATTGGTCTGTTTGATTTTCTTAGAACTAAAGTGTCCTCGGCCTCTTTTGGCGTGGTGTATATGAGTTGTATTCTTGCAAGCGGAGTGCTACTAACACTGCTGGTTATGCTGATAGGTGGGGGAGAACTGCGACAAATAATAAGTGCAGAAAGCATTTTATTTGGGATTTTGTATTTCGTAACCGACATTGTGTTTGGTGCGCTTTGCTTAGTAGAGAGAAAAATGTATAACATATAGCGTCTGATCATGTTGCTAATGAAAAAGGGGCTGTCCAGAAAGTCGATTTTTTGACTTTTGGACGCCCCTTTTTATGTTCAAGAACGTTGATGTATCAGTGTTCTTGATTTTTAAATTGGAGGGAATTTGCCCTTTTCGGACAGCCTCTTTTTCATCGAGCATTTTTTTTAGTATGCGGTAAATATCAACTAAAGCACCCGCTATGATGGCCAAAAAAACTTCAGTTAGGTGGGGACCGTCGCCATGAAATATGATGGAAAGAATAACGCCTAGTAGCCCAAACAAAATAATGTTCATTAGCAGATACCATACCTTTTTTAAAAATAGGGTACCATAATGGTATTTTTATGTAAAATATTAAAACAGATTCCGTTTTTTTTATAAATTGGTAATTTGAGAAGAGAGATGCTATTGAATATAAGCAACTAACTTGTTTTCATTGTTCCTGCTTGGTTTCTCCCCATCTGTTGCCAGAAAGTCCGTCCATCTTGAGATCATATTTCCACTGAGATGTTCGATAATAATAGCGATGCTGTTTGATTCACTCGTTGGAGACCAATGTAACTCTTCGATATGTAGTCGAGAAATTGTTTTTTCTCCTCCTTTTGAACATGGTATATTCATTCATTATACAAAAAAAGGAAGGCTGCTTTGTGGAAAGTAAGGGGAAACGCAATAATTTTACGCATTATTATTTAAAAATCAAGCATGGGAAAATTATTTTAGAGTCCTACGTCGAAAATGAGAAAAAACATGTTTAATAGATGGGACCGACATGCTGTATACTGTAAAACTCACTGCCTTTTTGTTATTTATTACATAAACAAAAAGGACAAACCATATTGGTTCGTCCAATTGAAAAAAAGGCTCCTTTTTTAAGCAGTTGAAATGACCAGAAGTTCTCCAAAGTTTATGGTAGCGATGTTTCCTACAATTAATCCAGGAATATTAGTTGTGATGATTGTCATGCGAAAGGCGTTAATATCAACATCAATGATTTTGCCCCGAACAAAAAATCCATTTTCAAGGACTGCAGTTACAGTTACACCGGATAGAGCGTAAGCCAAGGCCTGTCTTTGTAGGGAGGGTCCTCTAAAATTTCCTCTTTTCATATCTCTCACCCCCTTGTCCTGTTTTTATATTTTATGGAGATAGAGGGTTATTTGATTGGATGGACAACCATTTGTTCGCCCTTTTTCAAAGGATGGAGGACCCAAAATTGCATTAGATCCCTTCACTATTATAAATATGACACAGGTTGACATAGTTAAGGTCTATAATGAACGATAAATCAATGAAAGGAGTATAACAGAGCATGAAACTTTTACATGGAAAAGTAGCTTTGGTGGCAGGTGCAACACGTGGTGCCAGTAGGGGAATAGCGATCGAATTAGGCGCATCCATTGCTGCGACGAGCCTCTCCATGTATGTTTTTATGCTGTTCATTCGATTGACTGTAAAGCGGCTAAGAAAACCAGGGAAAATGGGACGATACGCGTCTGATATTGGCACATCATAAACAAAAAACTGCCTCAAAGGGATGAATTCATCCCTTTAAGGCAGCTTTCACATTATCTGCAATACAGGCAGTGTCAGACGCGTTCGAGAGGGCGAAATGGCTTCGCTGGCAAGCTCACGCGGACAGGGTCCCCAACTCTGACTTCTCCCCCGGTTACCACAATGCCCATTACTCCCGCTTTGCGGGTGAGGTTTCCGTTTTTATCGTGACCCAAAACTGCACGCAAGAGCCCTGCTTGGAAATTGTCTATTTGTGCAAAAGGGTTGCGAAGCCCGGTAATTTCAATGACTGCAGCCTCGCCGATAGAAAGCATTGTTCCTGTCGGTAGTCCGAGCAAATCGATCCCACGAGTAGCAATGTTTTCACCTAACTGTCCAGGCTCGACGTGAAAGCCAGCATCCCGCAGCTCATCAAATAACTCTGCATGAAGGAAGTGAACCTGGCGAAGATTCGGCTGATTCGGATTTTGTGCTACACGTGAACGATGCTTTACGGTCTTTCCCATGTGTGCATCGCCTTCCACACCCAAACCAGCGAGGAGTCGAATACATTCGAAGGTCTGTTTACTAAACGGAAAGAGACATGAAGATACCGGCTTATGAAGAAATCCTTATATCTTCTTCCTTTTTATGATTTGTTGTTTGTTCAGAGGTCTCCTTGTTTGCAAGGAACACACCAAATAAAATGAATGCTAGACCCGTCAATAGGCTCACATGAATGTTCTCGTTAAGTATACTGTATCCCCAAATGATGCCGCTTACAGGGATGAGGTAGGTGACCATGGTTGCCAATTCTGGACTCCCTTTTTGGACAAGGAAATAAAAAAGAATGTAGGCAATTCCCGAGCCAAAGACCCCCAGCCCAATCCAAGCAGCAAGAGTAGGGTAATTCAACAGGCTCGAAAAAGAATTTTACTCATTTGTTGCGATTGCCATGCTCCCGCTCCCGATCATGCAGCAGAGCAAGGTTCCAAACGTGATCTGATACATCGTCAGCCCATTCGAAAGACGCTTGGAAAGATGAGATCCGATCGCATAAAGCAGGGATGCAAGAATCATACAGACAAAACCCAATAAATCAACCGATATGATCGAAGTCGGATTCAGGTCAAGCAAGGCAATTACACCAAGTACGGCAACTGCCATACCCAGCAGTTTATAGCGATTTGTCCTGCTTTTAAAAAAGATCACGCCGATAGCAACTGTCCATAGCGGAGTGATGGCGTTTAAAACAGATGCCATACTGCTTGTTAATCTTGTCTCGCTAAATCCGATGATGGCCCAGGGAATGGCTGTATTGATGAGAGCCATAATTGTCATGGCGATCCAGGGAATTCTTCTGAGTCCCATCTTCTGTTTTGAGATGAGCATAATCATTATGATTGTAGCCAGGCCGAGCGATGACCTGAGAAAAGCGATCGTCCATGGCCCAAAGTCCTCAAGCAGTATTTTAATAAAGAAGTATGATCCGCCCCAAATCAGGCTAAGAGAAATCAAAACGAAAAAAAGCGATCGCGGCATATATATCATCCCTGCTTTCCGATGAATTTTACTTCATGCTTATCCTTTGATTCATGTTTTTACCATTACATCCAAAATGTATAATAGAAGCGACCTTTAGAAAACGGACAGTTTATATACGTATAAAAAGACAGTTGGGAGGGAGCGCTTTGTTCGATATTTTACTTTCAGAGATGGATATGGGAAAGAATCCGCTTTATATGCAGATCTATAAGCAAATACGTGATCATATCAGGAAGGGAGTGATTCCGCATGGGGCGCGTCTTCCTTCTATTAGATCGCTGCAAACACAATTAAACATAAGCAAGACACCGATTGAAACAGCCTATCACATGTTAAATATGGAAGGATATGTAATAAGCAGAGAGCGCTCGGGCCTTTTTGCGGTGAATATAGAAGAGGGCATCCTTCCTGACCAAAAAATAAATGATATACCTTCACGTGCAAAGCATTCTATAAACGACAAGACTCAACCAGCAGAGAAAAAAATCAATATCAATTTCCATCCCGCTACCATAGACAAAGAGATGTTCCCGCTCAGAACCTGGAAGAAAATGATCAATAACGCTATAGAGGACCATGCAAAGAGCATTGGCCGATATGGCGACATGCAGGGGGAAGAAGATTTTCGTGCCATATTAGCCGGTTACCTGAAAAATTCCCGGGGGGTGATCTGTTCACCGGAACAGATTGTGGTGGGTGTAGGAATCTCATACAGCATAAGCATTCTTGCAAAATTACTTGAAGAAATTCAGTATATCGCTTTTGAAGAACCTGGATTTGCATCAGCCAGGGAACAGTTTCAATTGAGCCATTTCGAGCTGCTTCCTATTCCTGTTGCCCGTAATCATTTTTTCATAAAAGAATTGGAGGGAAGCAAAGCACAAATGGTGTATGTTACACCGTCCCACCAGTTTCCTACAGGAAGAGTTATGCCGTATTCAGAGCGAAAATACCTGCTCAATTGGGCGAACAGGCAAAGTGCATACGTCATAGAAGATGATTATGATGGCGAATTTCGTTATTTTGGCAAACCGATCCCTTCCCTGCAAAGTCTTGATGAAAACGGGAGGGTCATCTACATCGGAACATTTTCCAAAGCCTTTACTCCCGCTTTGCGCATGAATTATATGGTTTTACCTGTAGAATTGGTGAGCCGCCTAGGAAACATACGTCACTTGCTGTTATGTCCATCTCGTGTGGAGCAATGGGCCATGAAGAGTTTTATGGAACAAGGGCATTGGTACCGACATATTCGCCGAATGCGGAACCTTTATAAAAAGAAGCATCTTAGATTAATAGAATTCATACGTACTCATTTTGGGAGTGCGGTTGAGATTACTGGACATAGCGCGGGACTTCATATTCAGGTCACTGTGAAGACCCGCATGAGCGCCGGGGAGTTAGTCAGACTAGCAGAAGATAAAGGAGTTGAAGTATATGACTTCAAGCAAATGTGGATGAATCCCGTTCAATTGGAATATCCACATATTTATTTGGGATTTGGAGGGATGAGTGAAGCGGATATGGAAACCGGTATTATCCTGTTAAAAGAAGCGTGGGCAAGCATTTTAGAGAAATAGGCTACGTTATCCTTTTCAAAATCATACGGTGTCAGTGATACAAAAAGACCCTACATACTTGTGCACAAAATGTCGGAAGAACATATATAACACCTGCTATTCTTTTGAGTAAGGAGGTCGCGTAATGGATTTGCTTAAAAACATGAACAAAGCGATACAGTATATTGAAGAAAATCTTGAGCATGACATTGACTTTAAAGAAGTGGCAAGGATAGCTTTCTGTTCTGAATATCATTTTAAAAGGATGTTTTCTTTTCTTGCAAGCATCACGTTATCAGAATATATCCGTCGAAGGCGCCTTACTCTTGCAGCATTTGAACTGAATAACAGCAATGTAAGGGTTATTGATATCGCTATTAAATACGGATATCGTTCACCAGATTCTTTTACTAGAGCGTTTCAAAGTTTGCATGGTGTAACTCCTTCAGAAGCCAGAAACAATGGTCAAGCGTTAAAAGCTTATCCGCGTATGACCTTCCAATTATCAATTAAGGGAGGAAATGAAATGAACTACCGAATTGAAGAAAAAGAAGCTTTTCACATAGTAGGTATTAAGAAAAGGGTGCCTATTATTTTTCAGGGGGAGAATCCGGAAATCACTGCCATGTGGAAATCCTTGAACATGGAGAAGATCAATCAACTTAAAGAGCTATCTAACGTTGAACCAAAAGGGATCATTCAAGCATCCACTAACTTTTCGGAAGGGCGTATGGAGGAAAAAGGGGGGCTTGACCATTATATAGGTGTAGCGACAACGCATGCGTGTCCAGAAGAATTCTCTATACTTGAGGTTCCCGCCTTTACTTGGGCTGTATTCAAGTCAGTAGGGCCTTTCCCTCAGACGTTACAGGAAACGTGGGGACGTATATATTCCGAATGGTTTCCTTCCTCAAGCTATCAACAAACAGAGGGACCCGAAATTTTGTCCATCAAAGGCACTGATTTAACTTCATCAGCTGTCGAAAGTGAGATTTGGATTCCTGTTTTGCGAAATGAAGCAGGGGAGTAAGTGTATGGGCTGAGCTGCTTCGGCAGCTCTTTTGCATTTTATTGTAAAATAAAGGTGATATACTTGCGTGTTGCAAATGAAAGGGGAGTAGTATGGCGTTCACTTCACTTTTATTCATCGGGATATTTGCAATCTTTGTTCTGTTACTCGTTAAAAACACACTAATTAGGAAAGTTAGTGTGAATGATAAAGTAGCTCAAAAATGTAAAAATACCACATGGTTTCAAAATCATTGGAAAGCAGGGGTGTTTTTATTTGTTAGTAATGCGATTCTCTTTTCTTTAGCGGGCTGAATCCTTTATTCCCTTGTCTATTTTAAGGTTCCTTTCGCTCCTATAGCTATTATGCTGCTTGCTGTGATTAGTAGTGTGCTGCTTTGGATCACAATAAATCAAACATGGCAGGGGAGTAAGGTCAATCGTTTGAAGATGGGGGTAGTGGGAAGCAGCTTTTATATAATGCTAAGTTTGGTTTTTATTTATTGGTTAGTCACATTACAGCCATCCTATCCTGGCGAAGACACTTTTATGCGTGCGATTGGCATACTGTTGGGTATTATTGTGACAGCAGTAGCTTTTATTACGTGCTTTATCCTTACAGGGTTTTCTAAAAGTAATAGGTAGCAAATCATAGAGCATCCACTATCTCCTGGCGCTTTTCCAACAAGAGATGCAACTCTTACCTTCTTGTGAAGTGTGTTATGATAGTAAGGTTAATCACGGAGGTCAGACAATGAAAATAAACAAAGGTGTCCTTTTTGTATTAGTAGGTGCTTCATGCTTTGGCTTTACGCCGATATTTGTGAAATTGGGTTTTAGCTATGGCTATTCACTTGGTCAAATTAACATCGTTCAAATGATGATTTCCTTTTTCTTATTGTGGTCTTTTACTTTATGTAAACGATCTAATTTTACGGGACTTACTAAGGAAAATGTTCTTCAACTGATGATGACCGGCTGTTTTGTCGGGTTAACAAGCATTTTTTATTATGGTGCGATGCAATATCTGCCCGCTTCACTAGCCATTATATTACTGTTTCAATTTGTTTGGATCGGGATTGTTTTAGAGTGGATTTTCAGCAGGGTAAAACCTGCGCCTGTAACTTTCTTGTCTATCATTTTAATTTTAGTTGGGGTCTTTTTTGCTTCAAATATTTTAAATGGAGACATACAGGGCCTACCGGTTAAAGGTTTTGTTTTTGGCATTTTATCCGCTTTCACGTATGCGGGTTTTCTTTTTTTTAGTGGAAAGGTTGCTGTACATGTGAGTCCATGGGCTCGAAGCTCTTTGATGATTACAGGCTCAACCATTTTAGTTTTTCTCTTATTCATGCACGACATACCAACTGTACTGCCATTGCAGGGGGATTTGTTAACGATCGCGGCTGGTGTTTCGTTATTTGGAGCTGTCCTCCCACCATTATTTTTTGCGGTAGGTATACCTTTGGTTTCAGGAGGAGTCGCAAATATTTTAACATCTATTGAATTACCTATCGCCATTCTATCTGCGAGCATTATTTTATCAGAAGCGGTAACGCCGCTTCAGTGGGTAGGCACAGCTATTATCCTTCTAGCTATCGCATTAAATGAACGCGGTGCCAGCCTCTTTCGAATGAGAAAGCATCCGTAAGAGTGTACGTGAAGTAATATTTTGGAATAAGGTAAATGCTGCGGTGGATGAAACCTTTACTAGCACAGATTCGTACAAAGATATTGTTGCGACGGATATAAAGAAGTGATTGGGGTGTTCCCAGTTATTCTTTATTAATACTTTAATGACTGACATTCATTCAAATGAGTGAGGGTGTGTATATATGAAGTAGTGTAAGCATGACATTGTGGTATGTAGGCGTTACATATTTAGGAGGTATAAGAAAATGCATGAGGAGCTTAAATTGCGTCCTTTGGAACGGGAAAATTTGAAATTTGTTCATGACTTGAATAATGACGCGAATATTATGTCGTATTGGTTTGAAGAGCCTTATGAGGCTTTTGTCGAGCTGCAGGATGAGTTTTTCGTTAACGGCAGCTATCATAACGCCATACGAATGTGTATTTTTCAGCAGCAGTATGTAGAAATGAAAGGCAGTTGCTTTGCTCGCTGAACCGGATATGTCTAATCTCACTCGCCGCTGCTGATGTGGGATGGGGTATCATCAGAATTTTAGTTGTTGCCGATAAAATAAAATGTGCTCAAAAAAGGGCTTTCTCGTAGTCGGTTTGGAATCGAACAGGCCATCGATAAAGAGGAGAGCAAGAAGGGTAGAGGTGTAAAAAAGTGAATACAGTTCGCAGTAAAAAGATGGCATTAGTTATATTGCTGGGCAATATTTTTATCCCGTTTTTAGGGATTGGCTTAATTATTCCGATTATGCCAGCTTTTATGAATGAAATGAATTTATCGGGAACAACCATGGGTTATATGGTGGCAGCATTTGCCTTTGCACAATTATTGATGTCTCCTTTAGCAGGAAGATGGGTCGATCAGTTCGGCAGGAAAAAAATGATTGTCCTTGGTCTATTTGTTTTTGGTATTTCTGAACTTCTATTCGGTATTGGAACCCACGTATCTGTCTTGTATTTGTCAAGAATTTTAGGTGGGATTAGTGCAGCTTTTATTATGCCTGGCGTAACAGCCTGTGTTGCGGATATTACTTCATTAGAAGAACGTCCCAAAGCGTTGGGATACATTTCAGCTGCTGTGAGCACGGGTTTTATTATTGGACCGGGAATTGGAGGATTTATTGCTGAATATGGAATCCGGCTGCCATTCTTTGTTGCAGCGGCCCTTGCTTTTATTGCGGGAATCGCTTCCTTACTCGTTCTTAAAGAATCGCTATCCAAAGAAAAATTGGCTGTAATATCCGCTAAAAATAAACATACGAGTCATCTGCAGGAGTTAAAAAAATCATTACAGCCCATTTATATTGTTGCGTTTATCATTGTCTTCGTTCTAGCGTTTGGCTTATCCATCTATGAAACGGTATTCAGCCTGTTTTCAGACCATAAATTTGGATTTACCTCAAAAGATATCGCATATATCATCACGCTCAGCTCGATTTTTGGTGGCGTGGTGCAGGTGTTTTTATTTGGGAAAATGATTGACGTGTTGGGTGAGAAGAAGTTGATTCAAATATGTCTGGTGGCAGGCGGCATACTCGCAGTTATTTCTACAGTCATTTCGAGTTTCTGGCTTGTTCTGGCTGTCACCTGCATGATCTTTTTAGCATTTGATCTGCTTCGGCCGGCACTCATGACGTTTCTCTCCAGAGCAGCCAGCCAGCATGAACAGGGCTTTGTGGCTGGGATGAATTCAACATACACAAGTTTAGGGAATATTGTAGGTCCGGCAGTCGGCGGTATACTGTTCGATATGAACATTCATTTTCCGTATTTGTTTTCTTCCGTGATTCTAATGATCGGTCTGGCTATCACAATGGCTTGGAAGGATGTACAATTCACAGAGAAAAAGAAAATAGAGCAGAGAAGCGTATCCTAGGGTAGTTAATTGATCTGCTTCACACTGAGATAGAAGCTTGTGTCTTGGCCGGGTATTTTTGATATGCTGTGCATGTGGGAAAGGGAGGGAGATTATAATGAAGATGCAGAGTTCATCGGATGCGAAGATCGGTATTCTTATGCTGGATACGACGTTTCCTCGAATGAAAGGAGACATTGGAAATCCTGCAACCTTTCCATTTCCGGTGATGTATAAAGTTATTCCGGGAGCGACGGTTAAACGAGTGGTACATGAGCATGACGCTGCGCTGCTTGAGCCGTTTATTGAAGCGGCGCAAGAGTTGGAAGCGCACGGTGTACAGGCGATTACGACAAGCTGTGGTTTTTTGGCGTTATTTCAAAAAGAAATCGCTGCAAAGGTCAGCGTTTCGTTCTATTCGTCAAGCCTCCTGCAAGTTCCGCTTGTATATACCGTTGCAGGCACAGGCGGCTCAATCGGCATTATTACGGCAAATCAATCATCACTAAGTCCGAGGCATATTACTGCTGCTGGTATAGCTGATCTGCCCATCCATATAGCTGGTATGGAGGAGTGTCCATCTTTTCGTCAGTCCATCCTGGAGGGAGCGGCACATCTGGATAAACAAGCCATTGAAGAAGAAATCGTGCAAAAAGCGAAGGAGATGAAGGAGACTCATCCTGACATGAAAGCCATCGTCCTTGAGTGTACAAATATGCCTCCGTATCGTGATCGTATCAAGCAGGACATACAGCTGCCTGTCTTCGATATTGTGACGTTAACTCATTATATATACGATGCCCTGCCGTAATTACGTGTGTGATGAGGTATTTAGAGGAGGGGGGAAGAGTATTATGGACAAAGCGATTGGGGTAGACATTGGCGGCACAAAAATGTTGATGCTAGCAGAATATAAGGGAGAAAAATTAACGAAAATACTCCCGACTGGCATGACATGTACCAGCACCGACATAAAAAAGGAGCTTTCTGCGTTTGTTGCAATGCTGCCTTTTACACCTTCGTGTATAGGCGTGGCTGTTCCGGGATTGGTTGAGGAGGAACGGGTCGTAGTAGCTTCTGACGTCCTGCCGGCTATTGCGGGAATGACGACGGATTTCTTATGTATGGGCGACTATCCAATCTACCTCATCAATGATGTTAAGGCCGCACTCATACAAGAGAGTGCGGCTGTAGATGAGCACGCGACAACCGCGGTTCTAATGGTTGGAACAGGAATCGCTATCGGAGTAAAGGCCAACGGAAAGATTCTTACAGGTTGTAAGGGATGGGCTGGCGAATTGGGAAGCATACCGATACCGACTCTTGATGGGATAAGAACACTTGATACGGTTGCAAGCGGAGCGGGTATTCTTGCACAAGCAGGAGTCAGCGCTGCAAGGCTGCGACAGCAAATAGAACAGGGAGACGAGGCGTCCCGGCAGCTTATTCATACGGCAGGTGAGTATCTGGGATTGGGAATGGCGACGGTTATTCATCTGTTTAATCCGGAACGATTCATACTGGGCGGCGGCACCCTTCAGTATGAGGGATATGAAGAGGCGGCTGTGCGGACTGCACAAAAGTATACGCTTCCGCAGCTTTGGGAAGTATGTTCGGTTGAGAGGTCAAAAAATCCGGCGCATATGGTGGCGCAAGGGGCACGACGTTTTGCAAGCCGGTAGCTTTACATCATACGCGCCATCAGAGTCTTCATGAAGAGAAGAGAGTAAGGCACGGACGTCCCTCTTTACATGACAGCAAAATAGGGCTACCTTTAGTAAGTGTATGGTACATAGCAAAGGGGATGGTAAGGTGAATGCTCGTTTACATACGGAGACGTCTATGGACGCGCCTTTCATACAGCAGAATTCTGGACAGCGTGTCCTCGTGGTGACCTCTGTTGCAGCCGAACGGGAGGCTGTATTACGTGGGCTTACTAATGCCGAGGGATTTGATGTGCTGGTGGCGGGCGTCGGACCAGCAGCAGCGGCGGCGAGTACGGCGATAGCACTGGCCTCCGATATATATGCTCTGGTAATAAATGTGGGTATTGCCGGTGGCTTTGTCGGCCGTGCGGACGTGGGTTCACTTGTGGTGGCGGATGAAATTGTTGCCGCTGACCTTGGCGCACAAACTCCCGATGGGTTTATCAGCGTGGACGAACTGGGCTTTGGCTCCGCTCGTGTGCCGGTGGATCTCGTGTTGGCAAAGCAGCTGGCCGCAGTGCTGAATGAGGCGGGATTGCTTGTCACGACAGGAGCTGTGCTGAGCGTGTCTACAGTAACCGGTACGGCTGCGACTGCAGCGGAGCTTTCGGCCCGCATTCCGGGCGCCGCTGCTGAGGCGATGGAAGGATACGGTGTGGCGATCGCAGCCCAACAGAGCGGTGTGCCGGTGCTGGAGCTGCGGGCCATTTCAAACCCTGTCGGCCCGCGGGATCGAACGGCATGGCGCATGAAAGAAGCGCTGCAGGCGCTGCAGACAGCAAGTTCATTATTACCGGAGGTGGTACGATGAAAATCGCTTTTTCTCCTTGTCCTAACGATACGTTTGTATTCCATGCTTGGGCGCATGGTTTGGTGCCTAATGCGCCGAAGCTAGAGATTACGTATGCAGACATTGATATTACCAATAGCATGGCAGCTAATTCGAATGGGCCTGATATACTTAAGATTTCGTATGCGGCTCTGCCATGGGTGCTGTCCGAGTATGCGCTGCTTCCATGCGGCGGCGCGCTTGGCAGAGGCTGCGGTCCTCTGGTATTGTCGCGGGACAATACCGATCCGGCAGCGCTTGCTGGACGTCGGGTGGCGGTTCCAAGCGAACGATCCACCGCTTATTTGCTGTTTCGGTTGTGGGCAGCTAAGCATGTGCCGGGAGGCGTGGGTGAGATTGTCATTATGCCGTTTCATGAAATCATGCCAGCCGTACGCGATGGCGCTATTGATGCCGGATTGGTTATTCATGAGGCACGATTCACCTACCCGTCATACGGATTGAATCTTCTCAGTGATCTAGGAAGCTGGTGGGAGGAAGATACAGGTCTGCCGATTCCGCTTGGTGCGATTATTGCCCGGCGCACACTTGATATTGAAGCAATCTCAGGTTGGATTCGTGCGTCCGTTGAGTATGCATGGGCGCACCCTGAAGTATCACAGGATTATGTGATGTGTCATGCACAAGAACTATCCCCGGAGGTAGCTCAGGCACATATTGATCTATATGTGAACAAATTCACCGCTAATTTGGGTGAGGACGGATATGCGGCGGTCACGGCGCTGCTAAGTCGGGCTGCCGAAGAAGGGTTAGTGCCGAATTTTGATTTGGCGTTGCTGCGCCAAAATGTATAGGATATTTTTCCTATCGAGCCATAAATAAACAAGGTTTGTGGCTCGATGGGGCCAGTTTTTAATAAAAGCTGCTTCTGTGGTTGTTATGTTCAAATGCGTATGCTATAATCAACTCAAGCAATGATTATATGTTGATGTTTATAATTCACATGTTATTAGGGGTTATAGATTCGATGTGTATGTAGCCCGTAATAATATGTGAATTTTTATTTTTACGGAAAATATTAAGTAACATATTACAGTAAATTTTTGGAGGTTTTTACATGAACACAGGTACAGTTAAATGGTTTAATGCAGAAAAGGGCTTTGGCTTCATCGAAAGACAAGATGGCGACGATGTATTCGTACATTTCTCCGCAATTACAGGCGAAGGTTTCAAATCTCTTGAAGAAGGCCAACGCGTAAGCTTTGATATCGTTCAAGGCAACCGTGGCGACCAAGCTGCAAACGTAGTAAAACTGTAAGAGACGAATGAGTAAAGGCCGCTGACTACTGTCAGCGGCCTTTTTATATTCAGGTGTAGTTCCCATAAAAAAATCCTCTACTTCAGCAATTGAGGTAGAGGGGAATGCCCGTACATAAAAAAATAGCCTCTCGTGTAGGCTGTTATTTTTTTAAGTATTCGGTTGATCTAATAAATCATTCGCCTGGCTTTCTGTTACGCCAGTAACCAGTACCAATTCGCTGATCAGGATTCGTTTTGCATTGTGCAGCATGCTATTTTCGCTTGTGTTCAATGCTTTTTTTTGTTTTCTTCTTAGTAAATCTCGAACGACCTCCGCACCTTCCTGTACATCGCCGTTTTTGATTTTATCTATATTGGCACGATACTGCTGATTCCAAGGAAGTTCTGAATCCGTTTCTCCGTGATGAAAAACAGACAGTGCCTCTTCCATTGTATGCTGGTCAACTACTGAGCGTATGCCCAGATTAGATACATTCCCAATCGGAATCATGACCTGCATATTGCCAATAGGCATCTGGATGATATAGTATTGCTGTTTCTCTCCAAGGATTTCCTTTTCTTCAATTGCTTCAATTACACCCGCACCATGCATTGGATAAACGATCTTGTCGCCAATTTGAAACAAAAATTACACCCCCACAAAAGTCTCTTTTTTAAGGATACCATATTTCATTGAAGTTGGCAAAATTAAAAATATAACATAGAAAAATAATTAAAGTCAACAATTTTTTTGTGTTTGAAATAAACTGTACAAGTTTGTCTGTAGATGGTACATTTTTGTGAGTGCCAAACAAGCAGTCCAGAACCGTTGTATGCTGTTAGCTCTTGTTTTTCACAATATGTTGTGTTAAAGTCTTAATTAATAACTATATATTGGATTTATGGTGCGGCTGATAGAGAGAAGACAGACTATCAATCGCTTAAAAGGGAAGTTCGGTGAAAAGCCGACGCGGTCCCGCCACTGTAATGGGGAGTGTGGTTCACATATGCCACTGTGCTGCGGCAAGCAGCATGGGAAGGCTGAACACACACGAAAATCCAGAGCCAGGAAACCTGCCATACATCACACACTGGTTGAACCACGAGGAATGGGGCGGTGTAGACAGCGAATGAAGCGCCGAGTGTGGCAGGGCATGGCGGGTGGCCTTATTTTCGCTGGATACGATACAAATGCGAGCATCTTTCCTATGTGGGAAGGTGCTTTTTTAGTTGGATTGATCATGGAGGAGGCAGACGGATGAGTATTGTAATTAAAGCGGAAAACCGCAGAATGCAATTTGAGATTGAGAGAATAGAGCGATACATGGAGCGAATCATAGGTGACTATCCTCATCTGCGCGTGGAGGACTTGCTCTCTGGCGTGCAGGCGAAGCTGAAAAAAGACGAGATGAGGGCTGGAGACATTACTCGAGCATTGTACATGTCTGCAGTGGAGTTGATTTCTAAGGAGGAGCCGGATTGGACCTATGTTGCGGCCCGCGCCTACCTGACTAAGCTGTATAAAGAGGCAGCCCATCACCGTGGCTATAAATCGTACGCAGACCAGCCATACGGCTCCTTCTATCGCCTGCTTGCAACATTAACCGACCAGAATATTTATCGGCCGGAACTGCTTGCTTCCTATACGGCAGAGGAGATTGAGGCGTTGGGGCAAGAGATCGATCCGGAGCTTGATAAAAAGTTCACGTACATAGGATTGCTGACGCTTGCGGAGCGGTATTTGACAACGGATTTCTCAGGACGGATGTACGAGCTTCCGCAGGAGCGTTTTATGGTCATTGCAATGCAGTTGATGATTGGTGAGCCGAAGGAGAAGCGGATTGGGCTGGTGAAAGAAGCGTACTGGGCGCTTGGCAACCAGTATATGACGGTGGCCACACCAACGCTCTCAAATGCCGGAAAGGCACGCGGCGGACAATTATCAAGCTGCTTTATCGATACGGTGGATGATTCGCTGCAGGGAATATATGATTCCAATACGGATGTGGCCCGCTTATCCAAAATGGGCGGCGGAATTGGCACATACCTTGGAAAAGTACGCGCGCGCGGCTCATCCATTCGCGGCTATGAAAACAAGTCGAGCGGAGTTATTCCGTGGATACGGCAGTTGAACAATACAGCGGTTAGCGTCGATCAGCTCGGCACACGCAAGGGAAGTGTCGCAGTATACCTGGATATTTGGCATAAAGATATTCTCGCGTTCCTGGATCTAAAGCTAAACAATGGAGACGAGCGGCTGCGGGCGCACGATATTTTCCCTGGCGTCTGCATTCCGGATATATTCATGGAGGCGGTAGAGAAACGAGAGGAATTTCATTTATTTGATCCACACGAAGTACGGCAGGTGATGGGCTATTCGCTCGAGGATTTCTATGATGAAGAGCCTGGCTGCGGCAGCTTCCGTACAAAGTATGAGGAATGCGTTAAACATGGGTCGCTCAGTCGGATTACGGTGCCTGCAATCGACATTATGAAGCGGATCATGATCTCGCAGTTGGAGACGGGCACACCGTTTATGTTCTATCGTGACACGGTGAATCGCGCGAATCCGAACAAGCACCAAGGCATGATCTATTCGAGCAATTTGTGTACAGAAATTCTGCAGAATATGTCGGCGACCACCGTGCGGGAAGAATGTATGGAGGACGGGGAGATTGTCATTCGGAAAACGCCGGGTGATTTTGTGGTCTGCAATCTTTCAAGCATTAACCTGGGGCGGGCGATTCCAGACGATGTACTAGAGCGCCTTATCCCGATTCAGGTGCGCATGCTCGATAACGTAATTGATATCAACCGCATTGACGTGCTGCAGGCGCAGGCTACGAACAAGCGCTACCGTGCGATTGGCCTGGGTACGTTTGGCCTGCATCATCTGCTTGCGCTTGAAGGAATCAAGTGGGAGAGCGAAGAGGCAGTGCAGTATAATGACCGTCTGTATGAGCGAATTAATTTCTTAACCATTCGCGCCTCCCTTGAACTGGCTAAAGAGAAGGGTGCGTATTCATTGTTTGCGGACAGCGAATGGGAGAGCGGAGATTTCTTTGCGCGCAGGGAGTATTGTACGGAGGAGTGGAGGCAGCTTGCGGCTGAAGTGAAGCAGCACGGCCTGCGCAACGGATACTTATTTGCGGTAGCGCCTACGGGGTCTACCTCCATCATTGCAGGTTCCACCGCCTCCATTGATCCAGTGTATGACCTTATTTCTTATGAGGAGAAGACAACATACAAAATTGCAAATCCTGCACCGGATTTGTCACCGCAGACGATCTGGCATTATAAGAGCGCGTTCCATATTGACCCGCATTTCTCCATTCGCCAGGCCGCTGTGCGTCAGCGCCACATTGATCAGGGACAGAGCTTTAATTTCTATGTGCGCCCGGATATTCATGCCCGCGATTTTCTCGCGCTGCATCTTGAAGCATGGCGGCATGGATTGAAGACCACGTATTATGTGCGCAGTCGTGCTGTCGAGCTTGATGAATGTGAAGCGTGCATGTAGTTGTTGATAGTAGGAGAAGGGAGAAAATCAATGTTAAAAATACAGGAAGTATTCAATACCGAAGCGCCAAACCGCGCGACAAAAATCATTAACGGGGAATGCTCCGCCGTCTTGAACTGGGATGATATCCGTCATCCTGAGATGTATAAGCTGTATAAAGTACTGGTAGCCAATCACTGGATTCCATCCGAGATCCCCATGAACAAGGATAAGCAGCAATTTCAGCAATTAACGGCAGCCGAGCAGGAAGCATATAAGAAGATCATTGGGCTTTTGGCAGTGCTTGATAGCATGCAGACGAATTTTATAACAGATGTGGGGCAGTATGTCACGGATTCCTCTCTGGTAGCCATTGCTGCGATCATTAATCAACAGGAAGTCATTCATAATCAGTCGTATTCGTATGTATTATCAAGCATTGCTGATTATGGAACGCAAAAAGAAGTGTTTGAATACTGGAAGCACGATGAACTGCTGCGTCGGCGCAATGTCTTCATTGCAGGTGCATACCAGCGCTTCCGTGAAGAGAAGAGCCCGCAGACTTTCTTTGAGGCGATTGTAGCAGATATGATTCTAGAAGGGATTTTCTTCTATAGTGGTTTTGCCTTCTTCTATAACTTGGCCCGCAATCAGAAAATGCTGGGAACAAGTCAGATGATCAGCTATATTCAGCGGGATGAAGCACAGCATGCGTATTTCTTCGGGGAGGTGTGCAAGCTGTTATTGGCAGACTTTCCTGAACTCGATACAGAGGCGAATCGACAGTACGTATATGAAACGATTGATCAAGCGGTAGCGCTTGAGATCGAGTGGGCGAATTATGTGTTAGAAGGCATCGAAGGAATTGATGTAATCGAATTTAGCGACTACATCAAATTCATTGCTAACAAGCGCTTGCAGATGATGGGTTTTGCCAAAGCTTATACCGGTGTAGACAACTGCATGCCATGGATACGCCCATTCTCTGATGAAGCGCTGAATCAGACGAAGACAGATTTCTTTGAAGGAAAATCCCGCACGTACGCCAAGGTAACGACAGCGAACGGGTTTGACGATCTATAGCGGTAGGAAAAAAGCGCCGGCCATGCACAGCCGGTGCTTTTCTATGGCGGTAAACGCTCTCTGCACAGCCCAAACTGGATTTTAGACAGAAAAAGTACTATGCTTAAATTGTTAATAAAGAACGACAATATTTATAGATGGAAGAGGACGGGATGCATGAATACGAACGGAAAGATGGTTACGATAATTGAAGGCCTGCTTATTGCGGCTATTGTGGTATATGTGATCTCTTATAGCAGCGGCAGCTTATATCTAGCCGTATATACCGCAATGGCTGTGTTCATTATTGGGATAGCAGGAATTGTAATTACACTAATGAAGCAGAAATATATGTTGGCAATCCGTAATTTTGGTGCCATCGTCGCTTTGTTTGTTCACATTATGTTTTTTTGGAAGATATAGTGTATACGAAGACCGGATGCTGTGCAGGCATCCGGTTTTTTTGTGTACACTCACTCTTTACCGATTAGTAGCATACATACAGTAGGGTGGGCTAATTTTTATGAAGAGAGGGGATCGTAGGATGCAGTTTTATTATGGGGAGAAAATGCCGTTACGGATTTTGGATGAAGGGGAATTCTGGAAAAGGCAAGAGGCAGAGCATACGGAAGTTATCCGCGCGCTGGTTCCTACGCTTGAAGAACCCTTTGTGCAGGCGCTTGCCGCATGGGAACAGGCATTATCGCAGACAGAAGCGACGTTTGTCCGGTATATTGAGCAGGTTGTACGACTCGAGCATAAGGTCAGTCCGGAATTATATCAGGAGATCCTGCAACTGGTTCGCTTTGCGCTAGAGCAAAGTCGGCAGTTTGTTCTACTGTTAAATCAACTGGGGGAAGAGAGCCAGGCCCTAAAGAGCAATCCTACTGCGATTACTGTGCTTAACCATATTCGGCGTGAATCTGAATACTTTATCGGAATTGCAGAAGCACTGCTTGCCTCTGCCGTAAGAGTAGAACCATCTGCCACTGAGTAAAAAGTTCAAACCATCAATAAAAAACTCTTCATTCGCTCAGTTATTATACTGTAGGGTGAAGAGTTTTATAGTTGACAATGATTCTCATTTTCTTTATCATAATATATGATAATGATTATCATTATTGATTTTATTATATGTAACTACGCAAAGTACAAATACATACTAAAAAAGCGGGAGGAAGTCTTATGGCAAAAGTGTTGCTGATCTATGCAAGCATGTCGGGAAATACAGAAACCATCGCAAATCTGGTAGAGGAAGGGATGCAGCTCTCGGGTATGGATGTTGTCAAGAAGGAAGTATTCGATGCCCGGACTGATGAAATAGCTAACTACGATGGTGTTGTATTAGGGGCGTATACATGGGGAGATGGAGAACTTCCAGATGAGTTCCTTGATTTTTATGACGATCTGTCAGAGCTTGATCTGACGGGGAAGACGCTGGCCGTATTCGGTTCCGGTGATACGTCCTATCCGATTTTTTGTGGTGCGGTAGATGTGCTTGAGGCACTTATTGCGGGCCAGGGAGGCACTTTGGCAGCGGAAGGATTAAAGATTGAATTCGATCCGAGCGGTGAAGATATTGAGCGGTGCAAATCGTTCGGACGCCAGATCGCTGAAGCCATCGGAGTGAAGCAAGCGTAAAGTATGGAGGAGTGCCTGATGACCGAAAAACAGCCTTATAACTCTGTTACAACCTTAGCAGGTGACCATATTGAGGAATTCAGTAGATGTCCTCGACGATTTTATCTTGCGCGGACACAAAAGCGGCCTAGATTTTCTCTAACATGGAAACAAGCAGTTCAACGGATGGTGCGTCAGGTGATCCGCCATTACTTCCAGTTTCCGGTGCAGGCGCGTTGTGTAGCGAGTATACTTACGTTAATTGATACATACTGGGTCAAGCGTCCGTATCATACTTCGGTCTGTTACGGGCGTTTTTGCGTCCAATTTCTATAGATCGTGCGAAAGAAAATGAACGTATTTTGAACAAAACACTATTTCTCACATGTTTATCTTGTTTTGGTTTATAGTATAGGAGAGTGAAGTGCAAAATAGTAATATATTGAATATGGATGATTTTTGGAGGTGCAGACATTGTTACGAACGCCCATTGGACGTTTACGTGTGATCGGATTGGTTGAAGGTATTTCCTTTCTTCTCCTTCTTGGCATTGCTATGCCGTTGAAGTATTTTGCTGACATTCCTATATTTGTGACTATCGTGGGTGCCTTGCACGGTATTTTATTTGTGCTCTATATTGCTTCTGTTGCTGAAGTATGGTCGAAGCTGCGCTGGTCAATTGGACGGGTTATAGGTGCTCTTGTCGCATCCATTATCCCCTTTGGTACGTTCGTGCTTGACGCACGCCTGCGCCAAGAAGAATAAAGACATTAGAAAATGCAAGGGATAAGGCGTAAAGCCTTATCCCTTTTCTGCGTGAACAGACAAAATGCGATAACAGGCAATAACAATCGTGTCATCGTCGCATTGCAAAGTGAGCGCCATTCGATCATTCGAGGATAGGACATAGCCAGTGCTAGATCTCTCTCCTGAGGGAGAGGCATATATAACGGTGACGGTTTTACCGACGTAATCATCAAGATTCATAATAGGAAATGCAGTCCTTTCTCTAGATCTTCTATGATATCCTCCGCTTCCTCAATTCCAACAGATAGGCGAAGCAGCCCCATAGAAATGCCCAGTGCCTGCTGCCGCTCTTTTGACAGCGAACGGTGTGAAGTCTTAAGCGGGTGAGACAATGTGGTTGCTACACCGGCAAGCGAGGGAGCGATTGTGATGAACTGCAGCGCATGAAAAAACGCATCCAATTTTTTGATGTCATCCGTAACGCGAAAGCTCATCATAGCTCCGCTTCCATGCAGACCGATCCTACGGGCGACCGCCGCCGTTTCGTGCGTGAGAAGAGAAGGGTGGTAGACGGTTTGAATGGCTGGATGAGAATCCAGATAGGCGGCTACCTTTTCCGCGTTGGCTAAATGCTGCCGCATACGAAGGGCAAAAGTTTTCATTCCTCGCTGAGCCAACCACGCTTCAAACGGTCCCAGACTGCATCCGGTGAGTACCATGCGCTGCCGTGTAACCTCAATGATATCGCTTGGGCCTACGACAACACCGGCAGTTACGTCATTATGCCCGTTTAAATATTTGGTGGCGCTGTGGACGACAAGATCCGCTCCCATTGGTAGCGGTTGTACGACATAAGGAGAAGTAAATGTATTGTCTACAACCAGCTTCGCGCCATGTCGGTGTGCGATGTCTGCGACCATGGGTATATCGATGACACTGATGAGGGGATTGGTGATGACTTCTGTCAGAAGTAGACGGGTCGCACTCGTCATTGCCTGTTCAATGGATGCCGCAGAATGAAACGAAGCAAAAGTTATGCTAGTCCCAAGGCGGGTTAGTTCCGTTTCGAGAAGCGAGGCGGTTGCACCATAGATCTCATCTGAGCAGAGGATATGATCTCCGGCCTTGACGAAAGTTAAGATAGCGCAAAGGATGGCAGCCATGCCGGAAGATGTGGCAACACCGGCTTCTGCACCTTCGAGCACAGCAGCTGCTTGTTCGAAGGCGGCTGTATTCGGATTGCCATTTCGCGAGTATAGATAACTATCATTCTGCCCCTCAAAATAGCTCTCTAAGTGGGTGAGATCACGAAATGTAAAAACAGAAGTCTGATAAATGGGCATCGATTCAGAATCGTTCGACACCGGAAGACGTGCGCTTGCATGAACCGCATGTGTGGTCATATGCTTCGATTTCAAGACGAAGACTCCTTTCGGCAATAAAATAAATACGATCAAGCAGGTTATGTAATGATATAGAGTAACCTTAACAAAAAAAACATACAGGTTGTACATGGAAATTGAAAGGGATGTATACGTGCGCTGTGGATATAATCAAAAGCCAGCCCACGGCTCTTGATGAAAAAGAGTCGGGGCTGGCTTCTGAGGGTTGAGAAGAGCTGTGTTATCTCTCAAGGTTGTACGCAGCACGTCTGTTTATGACTAAGACATAGCCGATAAGCAGCAGCAGGACCCCGCCGATGATAAAGGGCGAATATTCCTGCACAGCGGCTGCCGCTTGTTTATAGTGGGGGCCGAAAGCATAGCCTGCGTATACATAGACGGCCGTAATGGGCAGCGTAGCGGCAAAGGTATACACAGAGAATTGCCATACATTCATTTTGGCCATGCCACACGGAATTGAAATCAACGTGCGGACACCGGGAAGAAAGCGGGCAAAGAAAGCAACGCCCGGCCCGTACTTATGAAAAAAGCGATCGGCCTTTTCCACCTGCTGCTCGCGGATGAAAAGATATTTCCCATACCGCAGGATGAAGGGGCGCCCGCCATAACGTCCGACAGCGTACAGCGTAAGTGGGCCAAGGGTGCCGCCGATAGTTCCTGCCAGCACGGCAAGCCAATAATTCATCTCTCCCTGATAAACCCAGTATCCGGCCAAGGGCAGTACGAGTTCGGCCGGAACGAATTCGAATGTTAATGCCAGCATCAATCCAAAATACGAAAGTCCTTTTAGGATTTCTACAAAGGCAAGAATAAGCTCCGTCATTGTAGACTCCTTTCCGAGGTTGTAAGTGGTGTCGTTTTCCTTATACGGTTATATGCTGGCAAGGTTTCAAGAATATTGTCTTACTTGGTGTTCTCTCCAAAGATTTTTCGTTCCAGCTCGCGTCCGGTCGGTGTAGCGGCAAGCCCGCCGAGCGCTGTTTCTTTTAACGTATTCGGCATTGCGCAGCCGATGCGGTACATCGCTTCAATGACCTCATCTGTTGGAATCGCACTTTTGATTCCTGCAAGCGCCATATCAGCCGCGACCATAGCGTTAGAAGCTCCCATGGCATTTCGCTTCACGCAGGGAACCTCCACTAGACCTGCTACCGGATCACAGACCAGACCCAGCATGTTTTTAAGCGCGATCGCCACAGCTTGTGCCGATTGCTCCGGTGAGCCTCCTGCCATTTCTACGATGGCGGCAGCGGCCATGCCGGTTGCAGATCCGACTTCAGCCTGGCATCCACCTGCTGCTCCGGAGATGAATGCGTTATTGGCAATGACAAAGCCGATAGCGCCTGCCGTAAACAAATAGTTGACCATTTGCTCGCGGCTTGCATTAAGCTTCGGGGCTACAGCGAATAGTGTACCCGGGACAATGCCGCAGGCACCAGCCGTCGGTGTGGCGCAGATTGTACCCATCTTGGCATTGACTTCATTCGTCGCCACCGACTTGCTGACAGCATCAAGCAAAAGTGTGCCTGACAGCGGTTTTTTCTCCTGCAGATAAGTCTGCAATAATACCGCATCGCCACCGGTTAGTCCCGTATGTGAGCGATCCGCTTCCTTAATGCCGCGTTGTACGGCTTCTTCCATAACATCTAGATTACGTGTCATCATTGCTAGTACATCTGTGCGGCTTTTGCCGGACATGTCGCATTCTGTCTCGATCATAACCTCGGCAATGGATTTATTCTCAGTGGTGCAGCGCTCCACCAGTTCTGCAATGGTACGAAAAGACATCCTACATCACTTCCTTCTCCATGTTGTTACAGGGCGGGAATGCTAGACACGCGATTAATATGAGGAAGCGCACAGATGTCCTGCTTGATTTCATCTGCTCCAGATTGATCGGTTTCAATAACCATAAGCGCTTCGGCTCCTTTGGATTTGCGTGCCATTTCCATGTACCCGATGTTTAGTTTATGTGCTGCGAGCACCTCTGATACGGAGGCGACCAAGCCGTAGCGGTCTTCATGCCAGACGAGAAGGGTAGGCATATCCCCGGTCAAACGTACGGAAAAGCCGTCAACTTCGGTCAGTTCTACCTTGCCACCGCCGATGGAAATCCCGCACACTTCAAGAGCACGGGTTTTGTCATAAAGAACAAGGCGGGCCGTATTAGGATGATTCGGTATATCATCGGACGTACGGATCGTAATCTCCACATTCAGATCCTTTGCAATAGCCAGCGAATCGGTGATACGCTGATCGAATGTATCGAATCCGAGGATGCCGCCTACAATCGCAATTTCCGTTCCATGGCCTTTGTATGTTTTGGCGAATGAACCGTAAAAGGTAATCTCCGCCTTCGTCGGCTGATTCCCGAACAGATTTCTTGCGATCAGGCCAATCCGGGCTGCGCCGGCTGTATGAGAGCTGGAAGGACCGATCATAACCGGTCCGATAATATCAAATACAGAGCGATACTTCATCGTATAGCCTCCTGTTTTCTAAGCAGAATAATCATCATGTTCTAAAGGACGCAGCGCCACCACGTTTGTAATCTGGGGCAGGCGCGTAATCGTATCCATTACCTCCGCATCGATATGTTCATCGGTTAAGGAGACGAGCAGCGCGTTTTTCCCTTTTTGCTCACGTGATACTTTCATGCTAGAGATATTAATATGATGTGTGGCGAGGATGCGCGACACGTCGCGGATCACGCCAGGGTAATCTATGTGATAGACGAGAATACCGTGTGTACCTGGTACAATTCGGCAGTTGTAGTGATTTATTTTGCTAATAAATACATCTTGATGATCTTTTTCAAGTCTATATTTATTCTTACCCACCTGTAAGACAGCGATTTCATTCGTATACTCTCCTGAGCTGGCTTCAATCTTCATCGCATGTTTATCTGCTTGCCCAAGTAGACCTGTGATAAGATTGCGGGCGATTTCTTCGCGATGCTCATATGTGAGAATATTGAGTGAAGCTTCTGTTATGCCTTGCTCTAGGTGGCGGATCAGCTTGCCCAATTCAACAAGATCGGCATAGTTAACCATGTGCGTCCTCCTCAAAGTTCATGTAGCACTAACAAGATTGTAAGTAAAACACGAACATTATTCAATGGTTAAATGCGCATCGAATAAAACAACGGAAAAATGTTCGTGTTTTGTAGTAGGTGGACCTATAAATTACATGCTGCTATGGTCGGAAAAATAAGAAGAGAAAAAAGTTTCTAAAACATAGTTGACGAATGAGTTTAATAATATTAAGATAAAAAGCAAGCAATTGAATAAACAATGACTCTTATCAAGAGAGGCGGAGGGACTGGCCCGATGAAGCCTCGGCAACCGTACCGGCATATTGCTGTGTAATGGTGCCAATTCCAGCAGAACTGTAGTTCTGAAAGATAAGAGGTCGAACGGACCCTATTGTGTATCCGATGGCCTCTTATCTTAAGAGGCCATTTTTTGTTGGAATTTCGCGATGGGTACATACCAAAGACAAAAAGATGAAAGAGGGGATTCATAATGAAGAAATGGTTGGTGGCACTGCTTGTTGTATTGAGCATTGGACTTTTGGCTGCATGCGGGCAAAAAGAAGAAAAAGCAGCAAATGGAGGGACAGCACAGGAACCGAAGAAAATTAAAGTAGGTGCAAGCGCTGTGCCGCATGCGGAAATCTTAGACCATGTAAAGGAAAAGCTGAAAGAACAGGGCATTGAGATGGAAGTAAAAGTGTTTGATGATTATGTCCTGCCAAATACAGCGCTTGAAGATAAGCAGCTAGATGCGAACTATTTCCAAACGGTTCCGTATATGGAGCAGTTCAATAAAAAGCACGGTACACATATTGCAGCGCTTGATGGTATCCACTTCGAGCCGATGGGTCTCTACCCTGGTAAAGAAAAAGGAGTAGAGCCAAAGCAGGGCGCAGTGATTGCGATTCCGGACGATGTGACAAACAGTGCACGTGCGCTGAAATTGCTTGAAACACAGGGCTGGATTAAACTGACGCCGAATAAAGAGCTTAATAGCATTACAAAACAAGACATTGTCGAAAATCCAAAAAACATCCAGGTAAAAGAAATGCAGGCTGCAATGCTTGCTCGTGCAGTGAATGAAGTAGATTACGCTGTAATCAACGGTAACTATGCAATGGAAGGCGGACTTGCGCCGGATACTGCCATTGCTATGGAGAAAAAGGAGTCCGATGCAGCAAAGCAGCATGCTAATATCATCAGTGTACGTACGGGCGATGAAGGCCGAGAAGATATTAAAAAGCTGATCGAGGTATTAAAATCCGATGATGTGAAGAAATTTATTGAAGAGAAATACAAAGGAGCCGTTGTTCCGGTCTTCTAATAGAAAAGAAAATCAACTAGTTTATGCTTGCTAAGTCCTGATTAATAATAATCAGGACTTTTTTCTTGTGTATCTTGCTTCTTCTTCTTTCTTTTTGTATGATTTTTAGTAAATATAGACTATGTAAATATACTTATATAAGGAGAGGCGATCATGAAGATCCATACGCGTGTTTTTCTTGCTATTCTTGGCATCGTTATTTTAATGTTTGCATCAATCATTGGGACGGTTTCCGTTCTATCAAAGAATAAAGCGGAAGAGGAAGCAAAGAAGATTACCGCATCTTTTGCCAAAGAGCAAGCCAACAGCATCTCGAATGAGTTACAGACACCTCTGAATGCGGCTCACAGTCTTGCCGCTACATTCGAATCTATGGTTAAGACAGGTAATTACTCTCCTGCCACATATGATGTGATATTGAAGAATATGACAGAGAAGCATGGGACATTTCTTGGGACCTGGATTGTTACCGAACCCAATGTGTTTGGCGATAAAACAGTGCAGACTGCATATTCTCAAGCCTATGACAAAACGGGACGCTTTGTATCCTTCTGGGCGCGTAATGGGAATGGGATAGAGCGTGCGGGTGTTGAGAATACGGAAAATATGAAGGAAGGAACACATGATTTTTATATGCTGCCGAAGAAAACGGGGAAAGAAACGATTATGGACCCGTATATGTATGAAATCAACGGCAAGAATGTATTGATGACTTCGTTAATCGTTCCGCTGACTATCAACGATACATTTGTAGGAGTTATTGGGGTGGATTTGTCACTTGATTATTTTCAGGAGATGAATAGCAAGATCAAGCTCTATGATAGCGGATTTGGCGTCATTCTTTCAAATAACGCAACATTTGTGGCGCACCCAACGAAAGAGAATATCGGAAAAAATGTGACAGAGTTAAAAGGTCTGCAAAATGTGGAGCAGCTAAAAAATGCGGTAAAAACAGGTACGGCCTATACTATCCTTGACTATTCACCAACAACGAAAAGCGAACTGTACAAAGTAACTGAACCGATTGCGGTTGGCAGCACAGCTACACCGTGGTCCTATGTTATCGCAGTTCCATTGAATGAAGTGCTTGCTTCGGCCAATGGTATGATGCTGTTGAGTTTAAGTATGGCGCTGATCGGGACAATCATCCTGGCGATTCTTCTGCATTTCATTGTACGTGCCGTAGTGCGGCCGATTACGACCGCTGCTTCCTACTGCAAGCAAATGGCAGATGGGGATTTTACATTCGAAGTGCCTGAGCGGGATCTTGTGCGCAAGGATGAGGTTGGCGAGCTTGCTGTATCGCTTATTGGTATTAAAGAGAATATGAAAGCTATGATCGAGAGAATGAAAGATCATGCAACCACGGTGTCCGCATCGGCGGCACAGCTACAGCGCAGCACCGATCAGGGTGTGCATGCAGCTGATGAGATTGTACGGGCGGTACAGGAGGTTGCCAGCGGCTCAATCGTGCAGGAGCAGAGTGCGGATGAAAGTGCTCGGGCGATGGAAGAAATGGCGCTTGGAATTCAGCGTGTAGCGGAAGCTTCCTCCTCGATTGCAGAGGCGTCTAGCGATATTACGAATCAAGTTCGGACAAGCAACGGCTCTGTGCAGCAGGCAATCAGGCAGATGGAGTCAATTCGCACGGTGACCGATGAGACGGCATCGGCGATTCAGACACTGCAACGAGATTCGGAGGAAGCAGGTGGTATTCTTCAATTGATTACCGAAGTATCGGCACAGACTAATCTGCTCGCATTAAATGCGGCTATCGAAGCGGCTCGAGCTGGTGAGGCGGGCCGGGGATTTGCGGTTGTTGCCGATGAAATTCGAAAGCTGGCTGATCAGACGGGAAGTTCGGCTGCGAAAATACAGGCGCTAATCGAGCAAATCCAATCCAATACGGCTCAAGCGGTGCACTCGATGGAGGAGAGCAAGATGAACGTAGGGGATGGGATTGCGACCATTCATCAGGTTGGCAGCATCTTCGAACAGATCATGACAGCGATTGAGAGCATTACGAGTCAAATCCAAGAGATGTCTGCTGTATCAGAAGAGATGTCTGCAAGCACAGAACAAGTTAGCGCTTCTGTTGAGGAGATGGCACGCATTGCGAAGGAATCTGCTGCTAGTACAAAACAGGTGGCAGCTTCTTCACAAGGACAGTTGGCCAATATGAATGACATGCGGCAGGCCGCTGCATCGCTGTCATCTATGGCACAGGCACTTGAAGTGTTGATTCACGAATTTAAAGTAGTAAAATAAGTGGATAATCTGTACGCCTAGCAGGCACCGGATGAGAAAGCTTCTTCTCATCCGGTGCTTTTTTATTCGGGTCCGCTCATATACTGTAGATGGAGCTTGATGCAGAAGGGAAGTGGGAGAATGCAGCAGGATACACAAATCAAGGCGTTAGTCCGGCGTTATTTGCCCCCGGGTTCTACGCTAGCAATGCTTGATGGGCCTTTGCCAAAACCGGCGGTTGTGCTTGCTGATTTTGCTGGGAGTGGTGCAAAGGAAGTGGCGGCGGGTTATATATGGAGCGGGCATCCATATGTCATGATTTTACGCTACGATAACCATGCCTGGCACAAATCAGCTACAGTAGAAGGCAGCGGATATGCGATTTCTTACCTGGGGGCAGCCAAGATCACAAGTCCATCAAAAAGTGACCTTATTATTGGATGGCAGCGGGGAGCCATATGGTCGGAACTTGTAGTATGTACATACACCGACCAAGGGTGGAAGAAAGTCCCCGGTGATCTATTCTACAGCCAGATTGAAGTAGAGGATATGCCAGGAAAGGAGGGAAGAGATGGGCGCGCTGAAATAGCCTTGTGGCAGCATGATACGGGTAGAGCATATAAGGTAAAGATATATCGCTATCAGGATGGCAAATGGACGCCTGCCACAGATGTCTATCCATACTATTTTAAAAAAGTTGCCGCCTATTATGAGCAAAGAGTACGGGAGGAGCCGAAGGCAGCGTTTTATCGCTATTATCTTGCGGATGCACAGCTTAAAGCCGGCATGCCTGAACAGGCGCTTCTCTCCATTCAGGCTGGTCTCGCACTCTCACCATCGTATCCGCCGCCTGCTGCGTGGCTTGCGTTGAAGAAACAAGCAATGGAGAAGCAGCATACAAGACAGACGGCCTTGTACCCGGCTTCAATAAAGCAAATAGGGGGAACGAACTGGGGCTATATTGATGCAGAGGGGCGTTTTTTCATTGCGCCAACATATAGCTATGCCAACCCGTTTCAGGCAAACGGATTAGCGGTTGTAGAGGAAAAAGGAAGATCAGGTGTCATTAATTCATCCGGGGCATTTGTTATAGAACCAAAATATGAATATATCAGCCCGTTTACTGAAGGATTGGCTATCGTGAATGTGAAGGATGGCTTTGCCGTAATCAATGAACAGGGGGATATGCTAACGACGAAGCTGTATTCCTATATCGCTCCCTATCACGAGGGGCGGGCGGTCTTTCAGGACAGCGAGTTTCGCTACGGATACCTAGATACTGCCGGCAGGGAAGCAATTCCTCCGATTTATAAGGAGGCAACCGATTTCCATAGGGGAAAAGCAGTAGTGAAGGTGAAGGATGGCCTATATGCGCTCATTACGATACATGGTGATATTATAATAAAATATCCATATGCATTCGTCGGTAATCCGGGAGACGGGCTGCTGGCGTTTCGCAAAACAGAGCAGGGCAAGTACGGCTATATGGATGAGGGCGGGCATGTTATTATTACGCCGCGTTATACAAGCGCCCAACCGTTTCAAAATGGTCGTGCAGTCGTTAATCTTGCCGCTGATTATACCAATGAATACGGCTTAATTGACCGATCAGGTGCGTTTATTATTCAACCGCAGTTCAATGATATTGAACCACTTGGAGAGGGACGGTTTGCTGTTGGTGTCGCGTTGGACAGTAAAAAGCCATTCATTGGATCAATGTATGCCATTTATGATAAGGATGGAAATAAACGAACCGATTTTATATATGAAAATGTAATGCCATATAAGCAGGGCGTCGCTTCCGTGCACAATCGTACGGAGACATTTTTCATTGATACAAGCGGGCGCAGGGCCGAAGGATGGCCAGTTGTTAGCGGGACTGGGACATTGACTATTGAAGGGGCGCTTATTCGGGCAGATATAGACAACCGCCTATCGTATGTGGATCGTTCAGGGCGGGTAGTATGGCAGCAGAACACAGTGATTCCGCTGCGAGGAACATACAAGGTCAAGGAAGAGAAGTTCAAGCCGAATAAAGATTATCTTGTCTATTATCCGCAGGTCACGGGTCTGTCTCACCCTGAGGTCGAAGCCTCCATTAATAAGAAGCTAAGGCAGCAGTCCGGTATAAAGGAAATTGATCCAAATGTACAGCTCGATTACAATTATCTTGGAGATTTTACGGTTTGGTTTTTCCGCAAGAATCTGCTGGTCATTAAGCTGATTGGATATCAATATTATTTTGGTGCCGCCCACGGGATGCCCACAGAAGTATATCCGCATATTGACCTACAGACCGGCCGCTTCTATGAACTGAAAGATTTGTTTAAGAAGAACAGTGACTATGTGAAGGTGCTGAGTTCGATTATTGAACAACAAATTAAAACGAATCCAAAGTATTCGTATATATGGCAGGATCAGTATAAAGGCATTGCGCCGAATCAGCCGTTTTATGTAGGGGAACATGCGCTGTATATATACTTTACCCCTTACGAGATCGCTGCGTATGTGGCAGGCTTTCCGACATTTACGATTCCGTATGTTGAGATTATGAATATCATTGATACGCAGGGGGCCTTCTGGAGATCATTTCACTAGCCTCTTACATGCATCCCGTCTGCGTGAAGCGGAGGGGATGATTTTTTTCTTTCTTTTTTTCCTATTACACACTGTATAACCATAATATCCCTATGGTATTGTATAGAGGAGAGAAACATATAAAAAGGTATATAGATAATATGATTCAAACGATGGAAGGATCGTGGAAGTAGTGGGGGCGTTTGTAAATCACGTAAAAGAATCAGGTAGTTTCTATGAAACGCAATCGAATACAACTATATATAAGCTGATTGCAGAAAATATAATGGATATGGTTTCTGTCTGGGACCCATTCCGAAGAGCACGTTATGTATCTCCTTCGCATGAAAAGTGGCTTGGCTATACATGTGAATATTTACAAGAGAATTTGCGAGAAGAACTTTTTCATCCGGATGATATACATATGGTTATGGAAAAGCTGGATCGTCTGCTTGTGGATGGACAAACGATAACGATAGAGTTCCGGCTTCGACATGCCAAAGGACATTGGCTGGCGCTTGCAGCGACAATGATCGCGGTGCGCGACCATCAAGGAGACAAGATTACTAGTTTTGCCGTGATTGCCCGTGATATCACACAATCTAAGGAAGCAGAAGAGAGGCTGCGCTTAACAGAGAAGCTGCTTGCGGTCGGTGAGCTGGCTGCGGGTGTGGCACATGAGATTCGAAATCCATTAACAACTTTAAAAGGATTCATTCAGTTTATAAGAGAGGGAAATAAGAGTGAAATGTATCTCGACCTGATGGAGTCCGAGTTGGACCGCATCGAGACCATTACACATGAATTTCTGCTTTTAGCAAAACCGCAGGTATATGAATGTAAGCCGATAAGAGCGGAGCAGTTAATGGAGAATGTACATCGTCTTTTGATTGCTCAAGCCAACTTATTTAATATTGAACTGATCATGAAGGTAGAATCTAATCTTCCTATGATTATGTGCGCAGAGAATGCCATAAAACAGGTGTTTATTAATCTGATTAAGAATGCGATTGAAGCGATGCCGAACGGTGGCAGAATCATGGTAGAGGTGATGCGTCTTGGGACTGATGATATCTGTGTGTATATTCGTGATGAGGGATGCGGGATCGAGAAGGATCGTATCGCCAAGCTCGGTCAGCCATTCTATAGTTTGAAAGAAGAGGGGAGCGGACTTGGTTTAATGGTATGTTCTAAAATTATTAAAGAACACAACGGAACCATTGAGTTCATAAGCGAGTTAGGGAAGGGAACGACAGTAGAAATCACGCTGCCGATCTTCGGCAAACAGGCTTAGAAATAGGCCTGCTTGCTAAAAGAAAGGAAGATAGGTACCAGGAGCGGTGAGTGAAAGTGCTCCTGGTACCAAACTGGATTAGTCCATGACAAGTCCGCCATCGACCACAAGATTCTGACCGGTCACAGCTCGCCCCCATGGAGAAGCAAAAAATAGAACGGCATCCGCCGCTTCTTGCGGTGTCGTCACCCGCTGCATGGGCGTCGTTGCTTTAATAATCTCAAATACGTCCTCTGTTGTTGCCGCGCTCGCATCCGTTGTCTGCAGCAATCCGCCGGATACCATGTTTACGGTAATGCCGTAGGCACCCAACTCACGCGCCATGTTCCGGGTAAAGCCAAGCAGGGCGGCTTTGCCTGTCGTATATTCATGGTAAGCAACCACGGGATTTTGAAACAGGTTCGTGCCGATGCTGATAATGCGGCCGAATTGCTGCTCTTTCATATCCGGAAGAGCAGCCTGCAGCGTGTTCAGCGCGCCTTTAATGCTGCCTTCTAGCTGAGTATGATAGTCCTCCCACGTAATGCTGTCGGCGTTTTTTTGAGCGATAGGATCGAAGCGAAAATGTACCAAGGCGTTATTTATAATGGTTGTAACCGGTTGTCCAAAGTGTTCCTTTGCTTGCTTGAACATACGCTGTGTCGCCTCTTGATCCCGAATATCAGCCTGGATAGCGATGGCATGCTCTCCGATCGACGCTGCGACCTCCATTGCTTTTTCTTTGTTCTGGTAGTAGTTCACAATGACCCGAGCGTTTTGTGCGCCGAATGCTCGAGCGATGGCAGCGCCTAATCCGCGGCTGGCACCTGTAACGACTACGACTTGTTCCTCTATCTTCATACCCATGCCCCTCCTTGATTGAAATGTAATGAGATAAATGAATAAAGAATGCTTTATGGTGAACGGGCTGTATATAGTATGACACGAATTGCCGCTATATCCTAGAGCATGGAAAGCGTATTTCCTATTCTTTTCTAGCCTGCATAACGGCTGCGTTCGGATTGGTGGTAGGTTGAAAATCTCCGCGCAGCTGCTTAAGGGCCATTTTCTCTGTATGAATCTCACTTGTGGTGCGGATTCCCAATCGTCTAAAAACGGGAACAGGAGGACACCAGCCCTGCAGCGCGTGCTGCAGCAGGAAGCCTCCGACCACTCCCGTAAGAGCAAACCACTTTTTGTTTACGAAAAAACCAAGAGCTGTGCTGGCTACGATCAGGGTAGCAGCATTGGCCTCCAGTGTTCTTTCGATATCCCATTCCCGATCCAGTGCATTGATCCGGGCAGAGATATCTGCATCCGCATACTGAGCAACATTTCTTTCCGTCGTTTCCGCTATTTTTTTATTGATATGGGCGGCCGTATTCTGTTCTACCCTTTGATTCGTGTCAGGGAGGATGTTTGCTGTGCTCATTCTTTCTCACTTCCTTTGTAAATAGTATGGAGTGTAGGCCCACATGCAGTCATTACCACAAATTCATCCTGTGTATAGAGGGATGTTTATGGCAGCAATTCCGCAATGGGCTTGGCATATACATAGCCGTCCTGGCTGCCTATAAACAGGGTGTTATTCATGATCACCGGTCCTCCGGGCGATAAAGCGCCCCCTATTTTATGCTTGTTCACCAGGCTGCCGTCCTTTGCTCGTAAGATGTATAACGTTCCTTTTGTATCGCCAGCATATACCAGTCCATCCTTGATGGCAGGTGCTCCCTTGATGCCTGCCTCGGTTTTGTATTCCCATACTTTTTTGCCGGAAGGGAGATGATAGGCGAAGAAAGACTTGGTATACGGGCTTCCGACGAAAGCGTAGTCTCCTGCGATCGCAGGCGCGCCTGATGTATTCGTGAGGGGAAAGGGCCTGGATTGATTGGGGCCTGTTCCCAATAGGTCTTTCCACAGCAGGGTGCCTGTAGAAGCGTCAAACGCATAGATAAAGTGATAATTAGCTGCTGCCGTTCCGTATTGTTTCCGCTCCTCCTCCGTTAGAAGAAAGGAGGGGTTGAGTGGATCATTGACTTTTTTCGTTCCTGTAATCACGACCACATTGTTTTCAGAAATGGCGGGAGGTACATCGGTCACGGTTCCCAACTGCTCTTTCGCCCATTTTATTTTCCGCTCCTCTACATCCACGGCAACAAGCGTATCCAAGGAACCTACGTACAGCATTCCGTCTTTGAGCACAGGAGAAGACATGCTTACCCATCCGGGCAAATCCAGGCTCCACTGCATACTGCCTGTGGCAGCATCAAGCGAGTACAGCTTATTGTCCCCAGTCGCGATATAGACGCTTCCTTTATCGTAAACCGGCGTAGGCATAACCTCTCCTTTTGTTTTGTATTGCCAGATGGTCTTCCCTGTTTTCGCGTCCAGGGAAACAACGCCGCTCTCCTTTGTTCCTCTGATTTTCTGTTCCTGTAAGTCTGTAAAATTGCGATTGCCATACCCAATATACAGCCTCCCCTCAGCATAGATCGTATCTCCGTGTATCCAATTGGGGACGCTGCTTTTCCAATTACGCTGTCCATTTTTGATCGCAAAAGAGAAAACATCTCCTGTTCCGTGATTTCCGATATAGAGCGTGTCCTCAACAATGACAGGATTTCCCCGGACTTCGTTGTTTGTAAGATACTTCTGCTTGATGGCGTCTTCGTTTTGATTTGCGAAAACAGCGTTATTGGTCGGATTCATTCTGTATTGCTGCCATGCAGGCGGACCGAAAGAGCGTGCTGCTTGGTCATGCGCATAAGACGAATAGGGGGGAGAGGGGTTCTCAGCAAAAACAGGGTCCGCATTCATCCATCCATAAAGGCTCATCATTCCGATCAGGCTGCTGGCTACCTTTTTGTGCATACGATTTTCTCCTTGGCAAAAGAATTTTTATTCCTATACCCGTATATGTACCCCGGTAAACGATAGGAAAACCATCGCCTGGGAACGTCCGCACTTTCCCTTGTTTTCTGAATAACTCGTTTGGTGATGAATATAATCAACTATGCATGAATTTAGTGTAGCTGCAGATCTCATATCCCTTCTTACCGAAGTGGTTCAAGAACATGAGCTGAGAAAGGTTACTAAAGTGAAGTTGGTCATAGGTACGCAACGTATGATCCATGCTGCTTCTTTCCAGTTTGCCTTTGATTTTATTAAAAAAGAGTCGGCTTTTTTGGATGAAGCCATTCTCGATATGGAGAAGAGGGGAGGAGACGATTTTTATATTGAGTATATTGAAGGAGAATCATAGCAGATGAAGAGAGTAATGCTGCATAAGGATGTGCTGCAAGGAAACCGGATACAAGCAGATGAGAATCGGATGCTGTTTCAGCAGGGATCGGTTCTAACGATCAACATGATGAGTTCACCGGGCGCCGGAAAGACAACCCTTCTGGAAAGAACGGTTGAGAGTCTAAAAGGAAAACTAAGGATGGCTGTAATTGAAGGAGACGTAGCCACTACGCTCGATGCTGAACGAATTTCTTCATCCGGCGTGGAGACAGTTCAAATTAACACGCATGGGGCCTGTCATTTACATGCCGGCATGATTGCCTCCGTATTGCCCGCCTTTGATTTGTATGAGCTTGATCTGCTCATCATTGAGAACGTGGGAAATTTAGTTTGCCCTGCAGATTTTGATCTAGGGGAACATCTTCGCGTTACGATATTAAGTACAGCGGAAGGCACAGATAAAGTACATAAATATCCAGCTGTATTTCAATGCTCGGATGCGGTCATCCTTAACAAAATGGATTTGCTGCCGTATGTGAACTTTGACCTCGAACATGTTTATCAGGCAGTACAGGAAATGAATCCGGATGTCCGCATATTTGAAATATGTGCACTGAGTGGGGAGGGAATCGATTCATGGATTCGCTGGCTGCAGCATCAGCAGGCGGAGTTCAAAAGAGAGAGCGAAGGAGAATCGAAGTAAGCGGTGTGGTACAAGGAGTTGGATTTCGTCCGTTTGTGTACCGCTTGGCGGCAGGCTTTGAGCTGAAAGGGTATGTGTGCAACGAGATGGATAGGGTAGCGATCGAGGTAGAGGGAACGGGAGCACAGCTTCAGGCATTTACAGAGGCGCTGCTGCATGAAACAAAAGAACCAGCAAAAATTCATACAATCAGCACCACCTCGCTTATTCCTATCGGCTATGAACAGTTTACCATTCGTGCAAGTGAAAATAACGGAGCCGCCGCCTGCACTTTTCCTCCGGATTTATCTGTTTGCAAATCATGCTTGCTAGAAATTCAGAACCCTGCCCATCGCTTGTTTCGTTATCCATTTACCAGCTGCACAGATTGTGGTCCGCGCTTTTCTATCATTTGCGACCTGCCCTATGATCGGGCGTATACTGCGATGCAGCCTTTTCCGCTTTGTGCCTCCTGTGAAGCAGAATACAACAATCCGGCAAACCGTCGGTTCCACGCTCAAACCCTCGGCTGTCCCGCTTGCGGGCCGCTTGTGGAGCTCAGAGATCGTGATCACGTTCTCGTCCGTGGAGAGTGGCGTACCGTCGTGCAGGACTCTCTGCTGCGTGGAGACATTGTCGCTGTTAAAGGGTTAGGGGGCTTTCATCTTCTGTGTGATGCCGCGCAGCCGCAGGCAATCGAAAAGCTTCGTCTGCGCAAGCGAAGAGTCCGCAAGCCCTTTGCACTGCTAGCAGCGGATATCTCAATCGTAAGCCAATGTTTTCATGTAAGCCCTGAAGAACAACGCCTGCTTGTGGGCGAAAAAGCCCCCATCGTTCTCTTGCAGCCGACTTCGCTTTTGGAGACGTACGTTTCAACTGCGCACCTTGCATGTGGATACACCCGCATGGGAGTCATGCTTCCGTATACCCCGCTTCATGCCCTGCTGCTTTCCGACGCTCTCCCTTTTCTTGTTGCCACGAGTGCAAATCTGCACGGGCATCCGATCGTAAAAACAAATGAACAGGCCGCTGTACAACTGCACGATATTGCTGATCTTTTTGTCTATCACCCGCGAGATATTCAAGCGCGCGTAGAAGATTCAGTATGCCAGGTGGTGGATGAAGAGATACAGCTTATTCGCCGCTCCCGGGGATATGTGCCGCAATCCATCGACATACCAAAACCCCCGGATAGTACCGGGGAGGTGTCCATTTTAGCGATCGGAGCGGAGCAGAAGAACACCGTTTGCTTGCTTCGGCAGCAAGCGGTTCTCAGCCAGCATTTTGGTGAGATTGAGAACGAGGAGCAGGTGGCTGTATGGAAAGAAGAGGTGCACCATATGACCCGACTTTTGCGCATGGACCCTGACATTGTTGCGTATGATCCTCATCCAGGATTTCGTATATCCAAAGAAATACGGACGGTAAAGCCTGAGGCTGTCTTGATTCCAGTATATCATCATCATGCACACATGGCTGCCTGTATGGCTGAGCATGGATTGGATATCCCTGTTATCGGATGTATCTTGGATGGTACGGGATACGGAAGGGATGGAACTCTCTGGGGATTCGAAATTTTAACGGGAGACTATATCGATTTTTCTCGTGTCTGCTCTTTAGAAGCGATCCCGCTGCCGGGGGGCGAAGCGGCCATTCGGAGGCCGTGGATGCAGGCCGTTTCTCTTCATTATCACTATACTCAAGACGCAGAATGCACACGACGCTGGGCCGAAGCCTGTTTTCCTGCTTTTAAAGAGAGCATCCCCCTTGTATTGGCTCAATTACAAGGAAAAATTCCTGTTCCCCGCACGACAAGCGCAGGCCGATTATTTGACGGAGTATCCGCGATACTGAACGTATGTCTGGAGAGTTCTTATGAGGGTGAAGCGGCCATTTTATTGGGAGAGGAAGCGGATCAACCGGGTCAGAGCACTCTGCATGAAGCGCGGTATTCTGTTCAGCTGAAAGCGGGTCAGTTTCTGCTTCGCCCTTTGATACAGGAACTGATCTGGGATGTGCAGCAATCGGTTCCAGTTCGAACGATTGCCCGTACATTTCACCATACAATAGCCCGCATGCTGTATGAAGGAGCGCGGCTGGCCCGAGAAGAAACCGGCTGCTCCACCGTCGTTTTCGGCGGAGGTGTATGGAACAATCGCTACCTTCTTTCATATGCCAGGCGACTGCTTACAAAGGAAGGGTTTACCGTATATACGCCGCAGCGGATTCCGGCAGGAGATGGCGGCATTGCGTTGGGGCAGGCTGTATCTGCTTTATGGAGGTGGCATCAGCATGTGTCTATCGGTACCGGCCAAAGTTCTAGAAGTGTATGATGCGCTGCTTCGCGCCAAAGTAGAATACTTCGGAACGCAGATGGTTGTCGGCGTGGCCCTTCTTGAGCAGGTAACCCCCGGCCAATACGTTCTCGTCCACGCCGGAGAAGCGATTCAAGTTATCGATGAGGAACGGGCGCGGGAGACCATACAGCTTTGGAAAGGATGGATTGCAGACGAATGAACGTACAGACATACCGGGATGAAAAGCTATTTGCCGCTCTTTTTGAAAAAATGGCTCCCGTGCTCGAAGAGATGCAGGAATCGTTGGGTCGGAAGCTTCGGGTAATGGAGGTATGCGGCACCCATACGGTATCCTTTTCGAAAACAGGGGTTCGTCAGCTTCTTTCGCCTTATGTGGAGTTAATGAGCGGCCCGGGATGCCCTGTGTGTGTCACGGATCAGACAGATATAGATCAAATGATTTCTCTGTCCAGGCAAAAAGAGGTCATGATCGCAACTTATGGAGATATGATGAAGGTTCCGGGAACCGGCACGACCCTGTACCACGAGAGGGCAAGAGGGGCAGATGTCAGGGTGGTACATGGTGCCGCTCACGCAGTAGAGCTGGCGAAGCGGCACCCACATAAGGAGGTTGTACTTCTGGGGGTTGGTTTTGAAACGACCGCTCCGGGCGCCGCCCTGGCGATTCAGACTGCACGTAGAGAGAATGTAAACAACTTCTCCGTATATTCCGCTCATAAATGCACTCCCCCCGCACTTCAAGCTCTGGTTGAAGGCGGACACCAGATTGATGGGTTTCTCCTGCCGGGTCATGTCTCAGTAGTGATTGGAAGAAAGGGATGGCGCTTTTTAGAAAAATATAACCAGCCGGCGGTCATTGGGGGATTTGAACCTCTTGATCTGCTCGCTTCGGTGTACGGACTGATCCAGGAAATGCGGAAGCCGTATAGACAGGTCGTTAATCATTATCCGCGCATGGTAAAAGAAGAGGGAAATATTCGAGCGCAGCAGGTGGTTGCGGAAGTGTTTAAAACAAAGGAAGTTGTATGGAGAGGATTTGGCTCGCTTCCTGAAAGCGGACTGGACCTATCGGAAGCCTATATCAAATATAATGCCAGGCTTCGTTTTTCGCTGGAGGCATCGAGGAGCCACAGAGCGCGGGGCTGCCGCTGTGGCGAGGTGATTACGGGAAAGGCAAGCCCGATGCATTGTCCGCTTTTTGCCCGTGCCTGTACGCCGGAGACACCACTGGGTCCCTGTATGGTTTCATCAGAAGGGGCCTGCTCGGCGCATTATTTGTATGAGAGAGGGGAGCCGTAATGGAAATTTTATTATCCCACGGAGATGGGGGAAAGCTCACCCATGAGCTCATAAACAATATTTTTCAAGCCGCATTTCAGGATGATATTTTGCATGAGGAAAACGATGCAGCCGCCCTTACTCTAGCATCGGGAGCTATCATGATGAGCACGGACAGTTTCGTCATTTCGCCCCTGGAATTTCCGGGTGGGGATATCGGAAAGCTGGCAATAGCGGGTACGGTAAACGATTTGGCTGTCAGTGGAGCGATTCCCCAGTTTTTTTCGGCCGGCTTCATTTTAGAGGAAGGCCTGTCAGTGGCAGTGCTGGAGAAAATTGTGTATTCCATGGCGCATACTGCCCAGCAGGCGGGAGTAAGATTAGTAGCAGGCGATACGAAGGTTGTAGAAAAAGGAAAGGGAGATGGTCTGTACATTAATACGACGGGAATAGGGATCAATCCATATCCACATCGACTGGGGTATGCAAAAATACGGCAGGGTGATCGTATTTTGATTAATGGAGGAATCGCAGAACACGCTGCTGCTGTGCTGAGTGTCCGGGCAGAACTGGAGCATGCGATTCCTATTTATAGTGATTGTATGCTGCTTAATCATATGACGCAGTCTTTGCTGGAGAGGTTTCAAACCATACGGTTCATGCGTGACCCTACCCGGGGTGGCGTGGCTGCCGCCCTGCAGGAGATCGCGAGGAAAGCGTCTGTCGATATGATGCTGCAGGAAGAATGGCTTCCGATTCAATCACATGTTCGTGGAGTCACGGAAATCTTAGGGCTTGATCCGCTTTATCTGGCTAATGAAGGAAAGGTAATCATAATCGTTGGCGAGGAAGAAGCGGAGGCGGTAGTTGACTGGCTGAAAGAACAGTTCCAGCAATCTCTTGCAGCTATCATTGGTACAGTAAAGAGCGGTGAAGGTTGTGTTTGGCTGAACACTTCCTATGGTGGAACGAGGAGAATAGAGAGGATGTCAGGTGCGCCGCTTCCAAGGATTTGTTAATGCATACAAGGAGGTATTTTTATGTGTCAGACAAGGGCGTCCGTATCGGACATTCACATAGCCGTTGCACAGCTGCAGCAATTGGCGGCATATGTAGAGCGTTCGACCGATCAATGGAGACAGCACGCCGAGCACAGGGGCATGAATGAGTGGGACACCGCTTTTGCCATAACGCTGCAAAAAGCGGAAGAACTCCGACAATCATTAGAAGCACTGCAGCATCGGATGCAGAATGAGAGGAAGACCGAGCCTGGGTTTACCATTCATGTATTCAATTGAACTACTCACGACTGAAGTCGCGAGATTCCTGCGCTGAACGCCCCTCATTGAAAATAAGGGGCGTTCTCGGCACTATCGTAAAATACACCTCTTCTTCCCTTAGCGAATAGAATGGCCCATAAAGTTTGTCAGCGAAGGAGAAGCAGAGTATGAACAATAAAGAAATCATTCAAAGGCAGATTCAGGTGGCTTTTGATGAAATTCAGTACCTCATTCGTCTACTGTACTCGACAACGGATTATCATACAAAAAATTTAACACTCAATCAGCTGTGGAACAAAATTTCGCTGCTGCACTTTCTTGTTGCCTTACTGGATCAGCCATCTCCTTCCCTCCCCATCACCCCCACGTTACCGCAGCTGACACAGCAGGTGACAACGACGAATTCATCTACTCCGTCCCCATCCGTCGAGAACGTACCTTCCATAAGCAGGAGTCAGCTGGCAGCATATAACGGCAGAAACGGTCAGCCTGCGTATGTGGCCGTTAACGGCATCGTATATGATGTGACCAATAATAAAGCGTGGTCCGCCGCCTCCCATTTTGGTTTATCTGCGGGGAAGGACCTGACGAAAGAGTTTGCCTCCTGCCATGCAGGGCAGCAGTGGATTTTACGCACATTAAAGCCGGTGGGGAGGCTGGTTGGATGAATCAGGAATACATTTTGCCCCCGGAATCGATCCAAGCAGACGCGGTTGCACAGCGCTTGACCCAACAAGTAAGAGAGCGCATTCGGGAAGGGACGCTGCGAAGGAAAAAGCTCGTATGGCTGGAGCTGACCGGGTGCTCTGGTAACATCATTTCTTTATTGGACGGCTTCGCCCCCGATTTTGAATATGCAATCACAGAGATGGTGGATCTGGTATACAGCAACAGTTTAATGGCTGCCGAAGGGGAAGAGGCCATCAAACAATTAATGACGGAGACAGAAGGAGAATTTATCTTAGCGGTCGAAGGGGCTGTCGCGCTCAAAAATAATGGCCTGTACAACATTATTGGAAGCTGGCAGGGTGAGCCGCTGACAGCGCTAAAGGCAGCGCAGATGCTGGGGGAAAAGGCGGCTCATATCATCGTAGTAGGTGCTTGTGCTGTGGACGGCGGCCCTTCTGCTGCGAAGCCGAACCCCGCCCAATGCGTGGGCGTACCGGATGTTGTGCAAAGACCCATGATTAAGCTGCCAGGCTGTCCCTGTCACCCTGACTGGTTCCTAGGCACGCTTGCTCATGTGGTGATGTATGGGGAGCCGCCGCTCGATGCGATGGACCGGCCGCTTATGTTTTACGGGACAACAATTCATGAACGTTGTCCGCGTCTTCATTTCTTTCAAAAAGGTATATTTGCTAAGACATTGGAAGAATCCACATGTTTATTCAAGCTCGGTTGCCGTGGACCTGTCACAAGGATCGATTGTCCGACAAGGCAGTGGAACGGCCATGTGAATTGGCCGATCGGCGTGAGTACCTGTATTGGCTGTTCCCAGTTCGGGTTTCCGGATCAGATGAGCCCGTTTGTTTCCTATGACATTACAAGGGAGTAGAGGATGAAAAAAAGAATTGTTATTAATCCGTTAACAAGGATCAGCGGATTTTTGGAAATAGATGTCCTCGTCGAGAATCATGTGGTCGTGAGCGCAAAAACGAAAGGGAATTTGTTTCGTGGATTCGAACAGATGATGGTGGGAAGAAATCCGTTCGATGCCATTTACTTAACGCAGAGAATTTGCGGGATTTGCTCGACCGCACACTCTGTGGGTTCCTCTCTGGCTTTGGAGCAGGCGATGCAGGTGACGGTAAGCGAAGAAGGCCGTTATCTGCGCGATATCATTCATGGCTGTGAGTTTTTACAAAATCATCTCAGGCATTTCTATCAATATACGCTTCCTGACTATGCAAAGCTGCCCGAGGTTAGCCGTATCTACCAAACGGAATATATAGACTTTCGTCTGCCCAGACAGATCAATGAGGAGCTCACGGCCCATTATTTTGAAGCTCTGCAGATGAGCCGCCTGGCGCATCAAATGCTAGCCGTTATGGGAGGAAAGGCGCCTCACAATCATGGAGTATTCATTGGCGGCGTGGCAACACCGCCAACGGTTGACCAAATCGTTCAGATGCAGTCCATTCTTAGTGAATTAGCGCGTTTTATCGAAACGAAGGCCATTCCGGATGTGTATGCAATCGCTCGTTACTATGATGATTACTATCATATGGGCAAGGGACCCGGAAATTTGCTCAGCTTCGGGGTCTTTGACCGATACCAGGAGATCGGCACGCTGTATGTAGATCCACTGGTATACCAAAACGGAATCACCCTTCCGTTACAAGCGGAAAACATTACAGAACAAATCGACTATGCCTGGTACCAAGGAAAGAATGAGTATACTCCGTTTGAAGAGATGCCTGAGCCGGATATGGAGAAGCCGCGTGCCTATACTTGGGTCAAGGCTCCGCGTTATCGCGGCGCTCCCTTTGAAGTTGGTCCACTGGCTCGTTTGTGGCTCAGCGGCGAATACCGGCGGGGCATTTCAACTATGGATCGGACCGTTGCTAGAGTGCTGGAGCTGAAAAAAGTAGCTGATGTGCTGCATATACTGCTCAGCCGCATTCATCCCGGCATTTCCATTCAAAAGGAATGGGAGCTGCCGCAGCATGCGATGGGAGCAGGGCTGGTTGATACGACGCGCGGCGCATTAGGACACTGGTTAAAAATAGAGGATCAGCTTCTTTCCTATTATCAAATCATTACGCCGTCCACGTGGGATTTCTCACCGCAGGATGCAAAAGGCATAAACGGAACAGCTGAACAGGCGCTCATAGGAACAACGATTGAAGATGTAAGCCAACCGGTGGAACTGGGAAGAATCCTCCGTTCATTCGATCCCTGCATGTCATGCGCTACCCATGTCTATGCCCCCGGTCAAGATCCTGTCACCATCCAGGTATTTGGATGAAGCCCATACTCGTCCTTGGATTAGGTAATCGGTTAATGATGGATGATGGACTCGGTGTCGAACTGGTGGAAGCGCTGATGCTGAAGTCACCTATGGATTCGCAGATAGAGTACGCTGTTGGGGAAACAGATCTGGATTATTGCCTGGATGTGGTCGAGAACAGAGAATATATCATTGTCATTGATGCTGTGGTGACGGGGAAACAACCCGGAGAAGTTTCGATGCTCCCCTTATCTGAGATGGTACCCAATAAGCCGGGTCTGTCTTTACATCATTTACACTTTATTGATCTTCTGCACCAGGTTGAACACCAAAAGAAAGGCGTATTGATCGGTGTAGAGCCTTTTACCATCGATTTTCATTGGGGCGTAAGTGAATGCATGCATGGCAGACTTCCTCTTCTGATAGAGGAGGTTCGACGTATCATTTCCTATTTACGAAAAGATTTTTTGTGTAAAAAGATGTAAAATAAATCTTGGCATCAAGAAAATAATGGAATATGTTTATGACAGTCATCACTGACATTCATTGTAGAAATAGAGGTTGTTACTATGCATGTACATAAAAAACAGGATACATCCGAAAAAATAATGCTGGCTGCCATCGAGCTAATGGCAAAACGAGGATACAATGGCGTAACGACAGAAGAAATAGCCAAAACAGCCGGCTTTAGTGAAAAAACCCTGTTTCGCCATTTTCAAAGCAAGCAAAAGCTGCTGGAGGCCGCCTTTCACCGCTATCATTATGCGGAGGAGATGAAGACCCTCTTCGATCAGCACATCACATGGGACCTTCATGCTGATTTGCTGATGATTTGTCAGAACTATCATCGAATCATGTACCAAAACCGAAAAATGCTCCAAATCGCGATGAAGGAAGGAGATAACCTTCCCGGCTTTCGTGAAACTACACATAAGCATCCTGAACAGCTAAAAGAATACTTAACCAAATACTTTGATGATATGGGTAAAAAGGGACGAATCATTCCCATCGATTCTGAGAAAATGGCGGTTGCCTTTTTATATATGAATTTTGGCGCAGCGTTAGGCAGGATCAATAAAGATCCGATCTTCACTTCTGTTCATATGGAAGGCTTTATCGAACAAACGGCAGCGCTTTTTACTAGGGCACTGACACCCTAGTGTTCTTTTTATAGTCAATGACAGTTAGCACTGACTTTCTATGATGAGGTTTTATTCTAGGAGGCTGCAGAATATGAAAAAGAAAGGAAGAAGGCAAGCGGGCGAGAAATTGATGGGCGTTCTCATGTTTACGCTTACCATTTCCGCTATGAGTGTACTCGTATTTAACTTTGTTCTTCCCCAAATCAGTGCGGAGTTTCATCTGACAAACGCTCAGGTAAGCTGGATCTCTTCCTCGTATGCTCTGATTTATGGAATCGGTACAGTCATATATGGAAAGCTGGCGGATCGTTTTGCGCTAAAGAATTTGCTGACATTCGGATTAATCGTTTTTGTAGGGGGATCGCTTCTCGGCCTTACCGCCCAAACGTTCCCGGTGATAGTAGCAGGAAGATGTCTGCAGGCAGCAGGGGCCGCTGTCATTCCAGCTGCAGCGATGCTGATTCCGCTGCGCTATTTCCCGCCTGAACGAAGAGGGGAAGCAATGGGAACAATATTTGTCGGGCTTGCTCTTGGCAGTGCGCTTGGGCCTGTCATCTCGGCACTCGTTGTAAGTGTTGGCCATTGGCGCTGGCTGTTCTGCATCCCGCTCTTTATTGTATGTACACTGCCTTTTTATCGTAAATATTTAGGGGATGAAAAGGGAAGCGTTACAAAACTCGACTGGTTAGGGGGTGGTTTGCTTGCCGCTTGCGTTACGCTGCTGCTGCTGGGTATAACCATGGGAACGGCCTGGTTTCTGGGCGGATTGGCTGCTTTAGTCTTGTTTATCCTGCGAATACGTTCGACCCCTGAGCCGTTCGTTCCGCCCAAGCTTTTCACAAACAAACGCTACACACTCAGCCTGGTGATTGCGTTTCTCGTTAGCGGCATTGGTTTTTCATTATATTTTCTGAGTCCCTTGTTATTGGCCGATGTTCATAAGCTGCCAGCCAACTGGATCGGTTTTGCCATGGTCCCTGCCGCTGCTGCTTCTGCCATTCTGGGAAGAAAAGGAGGGAAGCTCGCAGACTCGAGAGGCAACGCATTTCTTTTCTTTGTAGCATCTGGCTTGTTATCGACATGCTTTATTTTGCTTTCCACTTTCAGTGGTTCACATGCTGTATTCATCGCTTTGTTTCTGATCTTTGGTAATGTCGGGCAATCGTTTATGATGATTGTAATGTCCAATTCCGTCTCGATGACACTGCCGAAGGAACAGGCGGGTGTGGGCATGGGAATGCTATCCATGCTGAATTTCATTGCGGGTGGAATGGCTACCGGGGTATATGGCAGAGTCGTAGATATCGGATCCACGACCCATTGGAATCCGGTCAATTTTTATTCAAGTGGTGCGATTTACAGCAATATCTTTCTTGTTCTTGCCGCCTTGCATATAGCGATTCTGCTTTTCTACTATTTTCAGTTTGGCAGCTTGAATAGAAAAGAACAGGTGAATAAAAAAAGCACATCGATGTAAGTCAAAGGAAAAACAAAAGGAGGCATTCCCATGTTGAATATCGCTATTGTGCTTGGGAGTACACGTCAGGGGCGCAACGGGGAAGCGGTTGCCCGGTGGATGTATAATTTTGCTGTAAATCGCAACGATCACGTACGGTATGAACTGGTAGATCTTGCGGCGTATCCTCTTCCGTTCTTTGGAGAGGTGGTCCCTGCTGTTATGCAGCAGAGGGCGGCGGCAAGTGTGAAAGCCTGGTCAGAAAAAATGGCCGCCTTTGACGGATATATTTTTGTCACACCTGAATACAATCACGCAACAACAGGTGTCCTTAAAAACGCACTCGATTACTTGAATGCAGAAGTCAACAACAAGGCCGCCGGTTTTGTAGGATACGGCGGGCTGGGCGGTGCGCGGGCCATAGAAAATCTGCGGCTTATTTTAGGTGAGCTGCAAGTGGCCGATGTCCGTACAGCGGTCACATTTTCTGTCATCACCGACTTTGAAAACATGAAGAGATTCAATCCAGCAGCGCATCATGCAAAAAATGCGAATGAAATGCTCGATCAAGTTCTCTCCTGGAGTCGTGCATTACAAAGCCTGCGCATGGGGTAAGATCGTGATTGTGGAGAAGAGCGGATTGTTTGCCCTTCTCCACTTTTTTGTCCAGGGTGAATGCTTTTACTGCAGCTCATCAAGAAAACTCTTTACGACTAGATAAAAACCATCCGGGTCATCGATATGGACACCGTGACCGCACTTCTCGAATACCGCAAGCCTGGTGTTCAGCCTTCGTGACACCATTTGTTCAGCTTGATTGGCGTCCAATAGGAAGCTTTTCTTACCGTGAATCAGCAAAATCGGACACGAAGAGGACAGCCAGTCTTCCCACCAAACGCCATTTACATTTTGTTGAGAAAATTTCATTCCCTTCACATCAGAACGAAAGCCCCAGCCCCTCTCATCTTCAAACACACTTTCCGCAAAATAATCAATGGCTCTAACCCCTACACGCGCAAGCGACGCTCTTAGTTCCTCTAAGGATGCAGAACGATCGGGGAGGTCTTCTGTAAAGGAGAGGTCAGCGTTAATCTCTACACCGACATCCTCCACAATGACGGCATTGACAAGAGTGGGATAGCGCGCGGCAAACTGATACGCATTTACACCACCCAAGGAATGGCCCAGGATCGTTACAGGCTGTCCGCTAAGCTCCGTATGAATTAAGTTGTACATATCCTCTAGGTAGCTTTCTCTTGTATAGTCCCTTTCCGGAGAGTGATCGCTCCAACCGTGGCCGCGTTGATCCAAACAAATCACGCGCCAATCCGTAAATCTAGCAGCTATTTCAAAAAATGTTCTGGCATCATTCATATGTCCATGCAGCATAAGCAGCAGCTTGTCACTCTCTCCACCAAAATCAAGATAGGAAAGCGTAAGATTGCCTGATGTGAAATCATGTCTCGTTGGTAAGGGACTGCCCTCGGAAGTAAGCATGTCATGTCCTCCTTTTCGTTTCAAATCATATTCAACTGGACTTCGCCTTAACGATAACAGATAATAGTGACAGAAACTGTCATAATCAAAAAAATGGAGTCCTGCCATGTCCAAATCAAAACGACTCATGGAATTATTAATGACCGTCAATCAAAAACGGACGTTTACTGTGAAGGAGCTTTCTCAGGAGTTTGGTGTCTCGCAGCGAACGATCCTGCGGGATTTACAGGAGTTAAGTGAAATAGGGGTCCCCTTATATTCTGAAGTAGGACCGCATGGCGGATATCGTGTGTTGAAGGAACGGATTCTGCCGCCGATTGCGTTCTCAGAGGAAGAAGCCGTCGCGATATTTTTTGCCATCCATGCTCTCCGCCACTATTCATCTCTTCCTTTTGAAGCGGAATCCTCTTCGGTCGTAAGCAAATTTTATCACCATATGCCACCGGACATCCGGAACCGGATTAATCAAATGAGGAATCGTGTTGATTTTGTAACGCCTACCAGGCAGGCCAGTTCACCCTATGTATCCGCCTTGCTTGATGCCGCCATCCAGCAAAACGTTCTGCTCATAGACTATGAATCCCGAAAAAAGCGGTCCCAGCGGGAGATACAGCCCATCGGAATCTATACAAGAAACGGTCTGTGGTACTGTCCGGCCTATTGCTATCAGAACGATGACATTCGTGTGTTCCGCTGTGATCGTATTCATTCGGTCGCTCGGTCGACAACAAAGCCGATGGACCTGCAGCATATTCACCTTGAAAATAGGGAAGTGAAAAGCGGGGAGGAGAGTCTGTCTCTTTTTGTGGAATTGACGAAAGAGGGTGTAGAAGTGTGTGAAGCAGAGCCCTGGTCGGCACCGATGCTTCATACTCGGCCGGATGGAACCGGTTGGCTTGAGGGAACCATTGTAAAAAGTGATCTTTCGTTTTTTGCGAAGTTCTTCATTGGCTTATGTAATGAAGGAACGGTGGAGCAGCCGCCGGAGCTGTTGGGTGGTATAAAAAGGGAGCTGTCTAAGCTAGTGGACAAGTATGGTGGCTGAGCATGTGATGATGGAAAGGAGAGCGGACGATGCAGAAACGATATGCCATCCATTTTGGTGTTGAATATTTTGCCGGATTTGGTGAAGATGGAAGTGTAAAAAAGACGGAGAAACCAAATGATATTCTGTTTTTTGAAGAGGAAGAAGAGCTTACTGTGTATAAAGAAGCGTTAAAGGACAAAGGGATTGACTTTGTTACGGTCGTGTTTGAAGCAAAGGGGGAAGAGATATGACATGTCCATTCTGTCGGATGCCGACTTCACAGATTGTGCTGGAAAATGAGCTGGCAAAAGCATTCTATGATCTCTACCCGGTGCAAAAAGGACACCTCTTGATTGTACCAAAGCGGCATGTCGCCACGTATTTTGAGGCAGCAGAAGAAGAAATCCTGGCTATGCATCGCTTACTGCATGAAGGAAAAGCACTTGTGGATGAGACGTATGCGCCTGATGGCTACAATATTGGTGTGAATGTGGGGCATTATGGAGGGCAGACTGTGATGCACCTGCATCTGCATTTGATTCCGCGCTATCAAGGCGATGTGGCTGATCCGCGCGGCGGAATCAGAAAAGCGATTCCGAACCTTGTGCCGTATCCTGTGGATCAGAAGGAGGAAAATGATGCCTAGCTATCATAAGCTTGTTCGCGATTTGATTCCGGAAATCATTGAGCAGGCCGGGAAAGTCTGCACAACGCGAAAAGTAGAAAAAGAAGAATATGAGGCTGCACTGCAGAACAAACTGCAGGAAGAAGTGAAAGAATACCTGGAAGCAAAGACACAGGAAGAGGCAAAAGAGGAATTGGCGGATGTCTTGGAGGTAATTAGCGCTCTTGCGAATATACATGGAAGCTCATTGCAGGATATTGACACACTTCGCATTCAAAAAGCAAAAGAGCGTGGAGGATTTGCGAAAGGCATCGTATTGATTGAGGTGAAAGAGTGAACGAAATTCGATTGCTTACTTCTCAGGTAATTCAGCAGATTATACAGGAGATGCAGCAGGCTTCTTCTATTTATATTTTAACGTCATTCACTATGAAGTCGGGTATTGAATTGCTGCGTCCGCATCTAATAGAAGCCAAACGTCGCGGTGCGGAAATTAAGCTTCTGACAGGTGACTATTTGTATGTGACACAGCCGGAAGCGCTAGCTATTCTCGCTGATCTGAACGGTAGCGTTGAGGCGCGATTGTGGCAGAGTGGCGGGCTTTCTTTTCATCCAAAAGCGTATTTATTCGGGCAAAATGACGGGAGAGCCGCTGTCATTGTTGGTTCGTCCAATTTATCTCGATCCGCGCTGACCTATGGAGTTGAATGGAATGTACTTGTTCATTCGGAAGCATCGCATTCGGCATATGAAGAAGCGTCTGAAGAATATATGAAGCTATTTTTCCATGAGCATACGATTCCTATTAATCCAGAGACTGCCACTCAGTATGAATCTGCCTACCAGGAGTATCATCGAAAATATCCGAATCTGGCTGGTACATGGACAGAGAAGGAAGCGTTGGATGTCATGTTTACGCCGGAACTGCCGCCAGAACCCGGAAAAGTAATTGAAACAGCGGAAACATACATAACAGGACAGACGTTAGCGCCAAGAGAAGCGCAGGTTAAGGCTCTAGAAGAGCTGTATAATCGGCAGGAAGAGGGCTATCGCAAGGCGATGGTTGTCATGGCAACAGGGCTTGGGAAAACATATCTAGCAGGATTTTTCGCGCAAAGCTTTCAGCGTATTCTTTTCATTGCGCATCGAGAAGAAATTCTGCTGCAGGCCATGAAATCTTGGAAGCGTGTTATGCCCCAGAGAACGCATGGAATGTATAACGGAAAAATAAAAGAAGAAAGTGCAGGGTGTGTCTACGCGTCAATTTATACCTTATCTCGCCAACAGCACTTAGCCAAGTTTCAGCCAAAAGATTTTGATCTTATTGTGGTTGATGAATTTCATCATGCAGCTGCTGCTTCCTATCGGCGTGTGATTGAATATTTTCAGCCTTCGTTTTTATTGGGGATCACAGCGACGCCGGATCGTCTGGACGGCAAAGATGTATTTGCACTATGCGATGGGAATGTTGCTTATCAAATCCATTTTATTGAAGCGATCCAGCGCGGGTGGCTGGCACCGTTCCATTATTATGGCGTATATGATGAGACAGACTACAGCGCTATCCGCTGGTTGGGGAATCGGTATGACGAAGAACAATTATTATCAGCCCAACTTCGAGAAGGTATGGCTGAGAGTATTCTCAAATCGTACATGCAGCACCGACAAACGCGGGCGTTGGGATTTTGTTCGTCCATTGCGCAAGCTACTTTCTTAGCGAAATATTTTGTGCAGCATGGGGTCAAAGCAGCTAGTCTTCATTCACGATCAACGGATATAAGCCGTGCAGAAGCAATTCGCAGAATAGAAGCGGGAGAATTGGAGATTATTTTGACTGTTGATTTATTTAACGAAGGAGTAGATATTCCGTCGCTGGATACGCTTCTATTTGTGCGTCCTACAGAATCATTAGCCATCTTCACCCAGCAGGTAGGACGTGGACTTCGCCTGCATCCGGGTAAGGAAAAGTGTGTAATTATTGATTTCATCGGGAACTATCGAAATGCAGACGTGAAGCTTCAGCTTTTTGATAAGGACCGACATGAGAAAAAGAAGAAAGCGGTAAGTATAATTGCGCCTGCGAACTGTGAGGTGAATGTAGACCTTCGTGTGATTGATCTGTTGAAGGAGTTAGCGCGCAAGCGGCAGCCGAGAAAGGAACGCATGCTGGAAGCGTTCTTACTAGCAAAACAGGAAATGGGTCGTCGTCCCACATATGTGGAAGCGCATCTGCAGAGTGGAGGCGATGGGGCGGTCTATCGGCAGGAGTTTGGCTCCTACCTTGGATTTTTGTATTGGGCTCATGAGCTGACGGACGAAGAAGCTCAACTTTTTTTGAAATATAAAGAATGGTTTGTAGAAGTAGAAAAGACGGTAATGAATAAAAGCTATAAAATGGTATTACTCCTGGCAATGTTGCAGCGTGGCGCACAGGAATGGGAGCGGCCGATTCAGCTAAAAGAAGCCGCCCGCTTTTTCTATGACTACCTTACAGCGGAGCCATACCGCTATCGTATTGAAACGAGAGATGGAAAAGAAGGTTCATCCCAGAAAGTACTAGGGGACTATCATGAAAAGGAAATTATAAAACTGCTGAAGAATCAACCTGTCGCTAAGTGGAGCGGAAGTTCAAAAGGATTTGCTTGTACGGAGGATGATGCGTTTTTTATTCGGCTTGAACTTCTTCCTGCAGAAAGGGAACAAGTATTTGAATGGACAAAAGAGATATGTGAGTTTCGTCTGCACTATTATTTTGAGATGAAATACGTATGAAGAATTGAATGAAGATGGGCTGCCGGAGCAGGTGTCGTTGTACGTTCAGGTTTTCAAGGTGGGTATGGCAATGTGGTAGAGATCGATCATGGAAGTGGAGTCGTGACACGATATGCGCATATGGAGACAAAGGGAGTGCGGATTTTGTTCCAATTAACTTCTTACAGTATCAACTATTCCTATATTTTTAATATTTTAAATTGACAGACTTATAATAGAGAAGATATAATGATGTAAATCTTGTAACAGATTATGTTAAAGTACCACACTAGAATATAGTCTAAGATTTATATGAAAAAATAATATGATTGGTTTTTTTGAAGTGAGAAGACGACCTCTTCTCATGGACTCAATAGAACCGAGCTCAAGCAAGAGTTTGCAGAAATCGAGAAAGATTTCTGCAACTTCTATTGCTCTATGCTCGGTTTTTTTATTGCATTTTCTTGCGTACTACAAGTGACTGAATTTCGAAATTGGTTCGAAGGAGGCTTTTGAAAGCAAGGTTCAGGTATAGCGAAAAGTAAGGAATAAAACTTATATGAAAGGAGAATTTATTTTATGGGGATTTATATAACGAGAAGGTTGCTGTCTGTTATTCCTGTGCTGTTCGTTGTCTCTGTCATTGTCTTTTTGCTGATTCACTTCATACCGGGTGATCCTGCTGCAGTTATGTTAGGAGCAGAATCCAGCCCTCAACAGCTTGCCGAGCTTCAGGAAAAACTCGGATTAAACAAACCGTTGCTAGAGCAGTTTACCAGTTGGTTTCTTCATATGCTATCAGGTGACTTAGGTTATTCTATCGTGTCAGAAAAACAAGTAACAACGCTTATATGGGAGAGGTTACCTGCAACCCTTATGCTAATCTTTTATGCATTGCTTATCTCAGTTGTTATTGCGATTCCATTAGGCATTATTTCTGCTATTCGATATAACACCCGCTGGGACTATATAGCAATGGTTTTTGCATTAATAGGAATCTCAATCCCTAATTTTTGGGCAGGGTTACTACTCATTATGGTATTTTCATTGCAACTGGGGTGGCTGCCTTCAACCGGATATGTAGATATGACTAAAAATGTATGGGAGCATCTGCAGCACCTTTTATTGCCTGCTTTTGCTTTGGGTTTCCTGCAAGCTGGCATTGTAACCCGCATGACACGCTCAAGCATGCTGGAGGTATTGCAGCAGGATTATATTCGTACCATTCGAGCCAAGGGAGGCTCTGAAAAGGTAGTTGTTCTTAAGCATGCACTCAAAAACTCAGCGATCCCTATCATTACAATTTTGGGTATTAACTTCGGTTTACTGCTCGGGGGGACAGTAGTTGTTGAAATAATTTTTAGTATTCCAGGTATCGGGCAATTGCTTGTTCAGTCGGTATTTAATAGAGACTATCCCGTGATACAGGGGGTTATCCTCTGTGTAGCCTTTATCTACGTTTTAATCAATCTTGTTGTTGATTTACTCTATACGTACTTTGATCCAAAAATTGACTACAATAAGGGGTGAGAAAAATGGAAATAGCTCATCAAAAAACTGAAAATAAAGAAAAAAGGAGGTTTGGTGAAAGTATAAGGGCTTTTTGGGTTGTATTTTCGAAACGAAAAGCGGCTATGTATGGATTAATCGTTGTAAGTCTAGTTGTTTTCATTGCCATTCTTGCTCCGTTTCTTACACCTTTTGACCCTGTTCAAGATGTCAATTATGGAAATCGAATCGCCTCCCCAACAATGACTCATTGGTTTGGAACGGATGAATTTGGCCGAGATATTTTCAGCCGGGTGCTTATGGGAGCGAGGGTCTCCATAGTTATTTCAGCGTCTGCAGTAGCCTTTTCTGCACTGCTTGGCATTGTCGTTGGACTTGTAGCAGGGTACTATGGAGGGCTCATTGATAATATATTGATGCGAATAGTAGATGGATTAATGTCCTTTCCTCCTATTTTGTTTGCGATCGCTCTGATGGCTGCATTGGGAAACAATACAAGCAATATTATTCTTGCGCTGGCAATTGTGTATGCTCCCTTGTTTGCAAGGCTCATTCGTGGAACGGTTCTGTCTATAAAGGAGAAGGAGTTTGTCGATGCTATTAAAGTTTTAGGAGGATCACATATTAGAATACTATTCAAGCATATTTTGCCGAATTGCTTATCTCCATTATTGATCCAAATGACGACCTATTTTGCATACGCGATTCTAGCAGAGGCTTCTTTAAGTTTTATTGGATTGGGAGTACCGCAACCAGAACCAAGTTGGGGCAATATCCTCTATGACGGAAGGCAATACATGATAGAAGCCCCCTGGATTACCATTTTTCCCGGCCTAGCAATTGGTATTACTGTCATGGGGCTCAATCTTTTGGGTGATGGATTGCGAGATTATTTAGATCCTAGGATGAAGTAATACTGGAAATATAAATGTTACAGCCTAAGTAAAGAGGTGACGCAAAATATGGATGAAAAAATATTAGATGTAAGGGGATTAACAATTCAATTTGATACGCCGTCCGGTATTGTTGAGGTTGTTAGCGGTATTGATTTTTATGTTGGCAAGGGGGAAACAGTAGGTCTTGTAGGAGAAAGCGGCTGTGGAAAAAGTGTAAGTTCCTTGGGGATTATGGGATTGTTGCCATCCCCGCCAGCCAGGGACACGAAAGGAGAAATCTTCTTTCAAGGGAAGAACTTACTCAAAGAATCTCCAGCTTATCTTCGTTCAATACGCGGCAATGCGATTTCAATGATCTTTCAAGATCCCATGAGTTCTCTCGATCCCGCCTTTACCATTGGCAGTCAAATTAATGAAGCGATTCAATTCCATGAGGAGATTAGTACTGCTGAGACAAAGGAAAGGTCTATTGAATTGTTGCGAATAGTAGGGATCTCTAATCCGGAGCAGAGGTATCATGAATACCCACATCAGTTGTCAGGGGGAATGCGGCAGCGTGTCATGATTGCGATCGCCTTAGCCTGTAATCCGCAGCTGATTATAGCAGATGAACCGACTACTGCCTTAGATGTGACTGTACAAGCCCAAATTCTCGAGTTGTTAAAGAAGCTGTGCGAGAACTTCAACACATCAATCATTATCATTACTCACGATATGGGAGTCGTAGCGGAGACATGTGATAGAGTGCTGGTTATGTATGCAGGACAAATCGTAGAAGAAGCACCTATCGAGGAATTGTTTGATAAAACGGCGCATCCATACACGGAAGGGTTGTTAAAGTCTATACCTAAAGTTACGGGAGATAAGACGAAATTATACTCTATTCCGGGCAGTGTTCCTACCCAGGGGCATCTTATACAAGGCTGCAGGTTCCATCCGAGGTGTTCATACGTCACTCCTCATTGTCTAGAAGAAGATCCGCCATTTATCGAAATTGAAGCAGGACACCGGGTAAAGTGCTGGAATACGAATGAAGTTTTAAATAAGAGTAAAGTAATGAATAGTGGAGGAATGAACAAATGACGACAGCTCCATTATTAGAACTAAATAACGTAAAGAAACATTACCCAATTAAGCGGGGTCTTCTGCAAAAGCAGGTGGGAAGTGTGAAAGCTGTTGATGGGATTGATTTGCAGATAGCCCCCGGAGAAACCTTTGGATTGGTAGGAGAAAGCGGCTGCGGAAAAAGTACATTAGGTCGCATGATTATGCAGTTATTGGAAATGACAGAGGGTGAAATGCGATTTAAACAAAAAAATGTAGCTGCTATGGATACAAAAGAGAAGAAGGCATTTAAAAGAGAAGTTCAAATGATCTTTCAAGACCCGTTTTCTTCATTAAATCCAAGGCAGAAAGTCATTGATATTTTAAAGGAACCGTTTGCTATCCACTTGGAACTTGATGCAAGGGAGAAAGAGCAAAGAGCGATTGGCTTGCTAGAAAGAGTCGGCTTAAATCCGCAACAGGGAAATCGTTACCCTCATCAATTCAGCGGTGGACAGAGGCAGCGTATTGGTATTGCGAGAGCACTCGCATTACATCCAGAGCTAATTGTATGTGATGAACCGGTTTCTGCACTTGATGTTTCCATCCAGTCACAGATTATTAATCTATTAGAAGAACTTCAAGAGGATTATGGGATGTCATATTTATTTATTGCCCACGATCTAGGAGTAGTCAAGCATATTAGCCAGCGCATAGGTGTAATGTATTTAGGCAGTATCGTCGAGCTTGCTACGGCGGATGAGTTATTCAAAAATCCACAGCATCCGTATACCCGTGCTTTATTATCATCCATCCCGGTAGAACATCCAAAAATGAGAAAGGAACGCATCTTTCTAAAAGGGGAGGTTCCTAGCCCCTCCAACCCACCACAGGGATGTAAATTTCATACTCGCTGTCCATATGTAGAAGATGTCTGCAGAAAAGAAATTCCTGTATTCAAAAGTCAAAATGGACATAGTGTAGCCTGCCATCTTATTAAATGAAGGAGGATATAAAATGAATTTTTTGAAATTTTTTAAAATATTTTGTTTGATGGTATTTATTTTGACTTTTAGTTTGGTGATTAGCGGTTGTGGGAGCAGTGGGAAAGAAGCGAATTCCCAAGGAAGCTCTGAAAAGGGGAGTCCAGGAACTCCTAAAGAGGGCGGTGTGCTGACAGTAGGAACAAGTGCAGATTTAACAAAGCTTGATCTTCATACTTCTACTGTACTATCAGACCGAATTCCTTTGCTTCATGTGCAGGAGATGCTAGTAACAATTGATGAGAAGATGAATATTACCCCAATGCTTGCCGAAAAATGGACGACAAGCGATGACGGTAAAACAGTAACGTTTACACTGCGTAAGGGTGTTTTCTTTCATAATGGAAAAGAGATGAAAGGCGAGGATGTGAAGTATTCTATAGATAGATTTATGAAAGTGGCAGCGCGTAAAGGCGAATTTTCGATGGTGAAGTCCATTACCGTTCCGAATGATCATACGGTGGTGTTCAATCTCAAGCAGCCATCAGGTGTTCTTCTAGCTTCTCTAGCCAATCCATATAATCCGGCAGTAATTATTCCCAAGAGGATGGCTGAGGAACAAAAGGATCGAGTCACCAATCCAATAGGAACAGGTCCGTTCCAATTTGTAAAATGGGAACAGGGAAAACAGCTGGTACTTAAACGATTTGATAAGTACGCATCAAGCAGCGGAGAAGCTAGTGGGTTTAGCGGGCAAAAAAAACCGTATGTTGATCAAGTAATCTTTAAGCCAATTTCTGAAGCTAGCGTCCGTGTTACCGCTCTGGAGACAGGTGAAATTGATGTAGCGACGGATATTCTTCCTAAAGATGAGGCGAGATTGAAAAAGAACAAAGACTTAGTAATTTCTCAAAAACCATCAATGAACTGGGGATACCTATTCTTCGGATTTAAAAAACCTCCATTTGATAATAGTAAAATGCGTCAGGCAGTAGCTTATGCCATAAATAAAAAAGAGATAGTGGACGTGGCAACATGGAGTCTTGGCCAAGCAGCAAGCTCGCCTGTTTATCCAGATATGGAGTGGTACTCTGATGCTCATGCTAAAGACTATCAGCAAAACGTAGACAAGGCTAAACAACTGTTAAAGGAAGCTGGTTATAATGGAGAAAAAATTACGATATCTACGTCTAAGGCCTATGATCATCATGTAAAAGCAGCATTAACACTTCAGGATCAGTTGAAAAAAATTGGGATGAATGTAGATGTAGAAATGCTTGAATGGGCTTCTTTTATTTCCGAGAGGGCCAATAGCGGGAATTATCATTTGGCTGTAAGTCATATCACACCTCGCCCGGATCCAAACCAGATCTATTATGCGTATTTGCATAGCAATTCTAACTTTAATGGATACAATAATCCAAAAATGGATGGATTATTAGAAAAAGGATTAACGACTGTAAATCAGGATGAACGAAAATCAATTTATAACGATGTACAGAACCTTCTGCGTGAAGATCTATCTTTTATGTCTACGTATTATTATCCGGTTATTGAAGGAAGCAGATCTCATGTAAAAGGATACGTATCATGGAGTGCAGGATATCCAAGACTGTGGAATGTTTGGCTTGAAAAATAAACAGGACAAAGGAAAAAACAAAAATGGGAGGTGACTTTGTGGCTGATTGTTTAGAATTCTCCTTGGGTACGAAGCTTGTTCTAGGACCTGGTTGTATAGAAAAAATAAAAGAAGAATTGGAGAGCCAAGGAGTTCAACATCTCTTAGTTGTTACAGATCAAGGGATTATCACCTCAGGAATCTTCGATCGGATACAGAAGATTTTACATGTAGGTTCCTTCTCATATGATGTTTTTGATAACGTTCATCCTAATCCGGATGTTAAGCAAATTAATCAAGCCTTTCACTCTATTAAAGATACAACATATGATTCTATTCTAGCGGTGGGAGGCGGAAGTGTTATTGACACAGCAAAAGCACTTGCTGTTTTGAAAACGAATCAAGGGGAGATACTCGACTATGAAGGGAGGGGGAGGTTTACGATTCCTGCGCTTCCCCTGTTTGTTGTACCCACCACTGTAGGTACAGGAAGTGAAGTGACCAGAGCATGTGTAATCAGTGATCATAACAGACATAGGAAAACAATCGTAGGGGGGCCGTCATTAGCGCCAAGGGTTTCTTTCCTTGATGCAGAGTTAGTGACTAAGCTGCCGAATAAGCTCGTCGCAGCAACAGCAATAGATGCCTTGACTCATGCGATAGAAGGGTATGTTTCAAAAAAGTCAAACCTGATTACGGATGCTCTTAATCTATATGCTATTAAAACGATCGCCTCCTCTATTAGACAGGGTGTAGCAGATCGAGATATAGACAGCATGAATAATCTATTGGTATCTAGTACAGTCGCAGGTATAGGGGCGGGAAATTGTTCTTTAGGACTTATTCATGCCATTTCACATGCGATAGGGGGATATTACAACGTTTCTCATGGAGAGATTAATGCCATTTTGCTGCCGCATGTCATAAAGTTCAACTGGGATGCAAACCCCAATAAGTACGCCGAAATAAGACAAGCGCTTGGGCATAGGGAAATAAACATGTCAGTAGAAAATCAGAGGGAAGAATTGGTGAAGAACCTCCAGTGCTTTTTACAAGAGATTACTCTTCCTATTCGCTTACGTGAAATTGGTGTGGATCATACAAAAATTGATAAGCTTGCAGCAATGACTTTTGAGGATCATTATTATATTGCTTCAAATCCTCGAACAGTTGAATTGGAAGATATTAAGAATATCCTGCAGCTAGCAATGTAGATGACTATAAAGGGAGGACCAAGATGAATAAGTACTTATTTGCAGAAATGACATGGCCAGAGGTTCAACAGGTTATTAGTGAGGATCGTGTAGCCGTGGTTCCGGTTGCTATGATCGAAGAGCATGGGTACCACTTGCCAGTAGATACTGATTTGGTATTGGCTAATGAAGTTTGTGTTCGAGCTGCAAAAAAAATACCGCATGAGATGGTTGTCATTCCGCCGATTAACCATGGATATGCGCCCCACCAAATGGACTTTCCAGGTGTGATATCGATTAGTTACCAAACCTTTATCAGCTATGTTACGGATGTATGTAGAAGCTTAGCACACCAAGGGTTTAAGAGGATTTTATTGCTCAATGGGCACGGCAGCAATGTTTCCCTGCTTCAAGTCGTTGCAAGACAGACCATTCTTGAATACCCAGATGTAATGTGTGCATCCATTTCTCATTGGGATTTGCAGCCTGTTATTGACATGGCTGAACAAATACGTGAGTCTGAGAATCCTGGAGGCATGAATCACGCCTGTGAGTTAGAAACGTCTATGTATTTGGCTATCCATGAGGAATTGGTGCAAATGGATAAAGCAGTAAGGGATTTAGACAAATTCAAGACCTCTAAGTATTTTTGGCTCGATTTGGTCGGGCGGGGTGAGGGAAGAGCGGTTGTTATGATGCCGTATTGGAGTTCGATTTCTGAAACAGGAACGCTTGGAGATCCGAGCGTTGCTACAAGAGACAAAGGGGAAAAACTGCTTGCTGCTGCTATTGAAGGGTTGGTTGAGTTTATATCCATATTCAAGAGCAGGGAGAATAATGCTAGAGTAAATCACCATCGTATTCCTAAGTAATACCATACTCATTAACGATACCGGTAAATAGAAAATTCTAATTATTTTGTCTAATCATATTGACAGCGAAATCGTTTCTATTTACACTATAGAAAATGCTTACAGGACGTAGCGCCAAGTACTACTCAAAGGACGTTGCCTATGGAGAAATTAGAAACTGTATTAGTTACTGGCTATTCAAAAGCACCCCAAGGAACTTCCATGTATGAAGTGTATAAGCATGCGGGGATTGTTTTGGAAGTGCATTTGGAGACAAACAAAGTCGTCGGCGTAGAATTCACTTTTGTGGCAGAGTTATCGAAAGATTATTTTCGAAGGTTGATTGTAGGATATGATATAAGCGAGGGGATAGACCCGCTGATCAAACGAATTCAAGATCATTACTTTGCGCCTTCGCAGCAAGCTATTATCGTAGCGCTGCAGTCTGCGATTCAGCGCTACTGGAGTTATGTGCATCCTACAAATTAAATAGTACTTGGTTTTTTTGAAGTGGAAAGGCATCCCCTTTCCATGTTCTCATCAGAACCGGGCTAGGTAATGACTCTCAAGAATCATTCTGGATTCTTGGTACGGTCTTGTTGCCTTATGCCCGGTTTTTTATTTTTGGGAGGTATGCATGGAAAAGTATATTCATGTCAAGCAGGTAGCTTCTTTTATAAAAGATGGGGATTGTCTGATGGTTGGTGGGTTTGGTCTGGTTGGAAGTCCGCTGGCCATTATTGAAGAATTGACAAAGTCCCCTGTTAAGAACCTGACGATTATCAGTAATAACCTTGGTGAGAAGGGAAAAGGACTAGGCGTTCTTGTCGTAGAGAAGAGAGTAAAGAAAGCGATTGGCTCTTATTTCACTTCAAACCCAGATGTAATACGGGCCAATCAGGCAGGAGAATTAGAAGTTCTGCTGCTGCCACAGGGTACGCTTTCAGAAGCGATCCGTGCAGGCGGGGCTGGGATTGGTGGTTTCTATATTCCGGCCGGAGTTGGAACACAGTTGGAAGAAGGCAGAGAAGTGAAGGTGATCCAGAAGAAAACGTATTTATTTCAAGAGGCGCTTGGCGCAGACGTCGCCATTATTAAAGCCCATAAGGCTGATAAGCTGGGGAATCTCGTATATCGTAAATCGGCAAGAAATTTTAATCCGATCATGGCGACGGCAGCTAAGCTGGTGATTGCTGAGGTCGAGGAAATTGTAGAGGTCGGTGAATTGTCACCGGAAGAGATTGTTACGCCGCATTTATTCGTAGATTACATCACGATAGGGAAGGAGCATAAAGATGAACCATAAGGAGCGTATTGCAGCACGTGTAGCTCAAGAATTAAAAGATGGAGATGTTGTCAATCTTGGTATTGGCATTCCAACAATGGTTGTCGATTTTTTACCGACCGATATGCATGTGTTTGTTCATTCTGAAAATGGCATTCTCGGGGTAGGCCCTACGCCAATGCCCGATAAAATAGACAAGGATTTAGTCAATGCGGGAAAGCTTCCCGTTACCGTTCTTACGGGTGCCTCTTATTTCGATAGCGCGGCTTCCTTTGCGATGATTCGTGGCGGTCATGTTGATGTGTCCATCCTAGGTGTGCTTCAAGTAGATGAACAGGGACGCATTGCTAATTGGGCTGTGCCTGGTAAGAGTGTTCTTGGCGTTGGAGGAGCGATGGATTTATTGGAGGGATCGCAAAAGGTCATTGTCGCAACGACACATAACACAAAGGATGGGCAGCCCAAGCTGGTAAAGAAAGCATCCTACCCGTTAACCTCTATGCGTAAAGCGGATGTGATTGTCACAGAACTCGCCTTTTTTGAAGTGGGAGAGCAGGGGTTAGTTTTGAAGGAGTTGGCACCCAACGTAACATTAGAGGAAGTAAGGGAGAGGACAGAAGCTGATTTTCAAGTGGATGTAGACTGGAAAGATAAACAAGAACTCGGGGTGACAAAATGGTTGTTATCGTCAACGCCTTACGCACGCCCATAGGAAAATATGGGGGATCACTAGCAAATACGACACCTGAAGATTTGGTTGCGAGTGTAATGAATAATATTTTAGCGCATACAGGTTTTCGGCCGGATATTATCGATGAAGTCATTGTAGGTCAGACAAAGCAGAGCGCGCATGCGCCTAATATTGCGCGTGTTGCCCTGCTGAAAGCAGGATTTTCCGAATCGGTTCCTGCATACACGGTGCACCAGCAATGTGGTTCAGGAATGCAGGCCGTTCAGAATGCTTGCATGTCGATTATGTCAGGACACTCAGAGATTGTACTGGCAGGAGGCGTGGAGGTGATGTCGCAAGCTCCTTACTATTTTGTAGGTCAGCGGTTTGGTATGCCTGTAGGTAACATGGCAGTATATGATTCAAATACAGAAAGTCAGCCGCGCTCCCAGCCGCACGAACGATACGGAACCTTTACGATGGGCGAAACAGCGGAAATACTCGCAGAAAAATACGAAATCACTCGCGAAGAGCAGGATGAATTCGCTTATCACAGCCAGAGCAAAGCGAGAAAAGCCATACAGTCAGAGCGGTTCAACGATGAAATTGTACCCATTGAAGTAAAGGAGGGGAGAAAGGGGGTTCGTTTATTCGCTGTAGATGAGTATCCGAGAGAAACAGAAATTGAAAAAATGGCAGCATTGCCTCCGGTATTTCGTAAGGATGGCACCGTCACAGCGGGCAACTCCTCCGGTAGAAATGACGGAGCAGCCATGCTGCTGTTGATGAAAGAAGAAAAGGCAAAGAAACTCGGCTTAACGCCTATGGCAAAAATTCGTTCTTTTGCGTCAGCAGGGGTATCCCCAAAGGAAATGGGGATCGGCCCTGTTCCTGCTTCGAAAAAAGCCCTCCATATGGGCGGATTAACGCTAAAAGATATGCAGCTTATTGAAGTAAATGAAGCTTTTGCCGCACAAAGCTTGGCGGTTCTTAAGGAATGGGGAATTTCTCATGAGAACGTCAATGTAAATGGTGGTGCCATTGCGTTGGGACATCCGTTAGGATGCTCCGGAGCAAGAATATTGGTCACTCTTACACATGAGATGCAAAAGCGGGACACGAAATATGGGTTGGCTACGCTCTGTGTAGCAGGAGGCCAAGGAATAGCGACGGTGATCGAAAAATGGAAACAATAACACAAACGAAGGACTATGTGTTTCATCGTGATTTTACAAAAACGTATCCAATCATTACACATGGAGAGGGGGTGTATCTGTATGATGACACTGGTAAGAAGTACATTGATGCTTCATCAGGTGCGATTGCAGCTAATCTCGGTCACGGAGTTGTAGAAATTGCAGAAGCGATGGCAGAGCAGGCAAGAAAAGCTGCTTTTGTGCACACTCTACGCTTTGAAACAGAAGTGCTGCATCAATTAGCGACGAAAATCGGAACCATGGCATCCCCCTCGCTAAACCGGGTGTATTTCACTTCAAGCGGCTCAGAAGCAAATGAGAGCGCCATAAAACTTGCCCGTCAGTATCACCGGGATCGAGGTAAGCATGAAAAGCATATCGTTATCGGGCGCTGGCAGGCATATCACGGAAATACCCTTGGTTCTTTGTCAGCAGGCGGCGATATTAAACGACGTCAGCCCTATACTGCAAACCTAGCGGCATTTGAGCATGTATATTCACCGTATTGCCTGCGCTGCCCTTACAATAAGACAGAAGAAAGATGCAAAAGTGAGAATCGCTTGGCCTGTGTGGAGGATATTGAACGGCGCATCTTAGAGATTGGTCCTGAATTCATCTCCGCGTTCATATGTGAACCGATTGTAGGGAGCCAGCAAGGGGCAGTTGTTCCGCCTGATGACTATTTTATACGCGTGCGACACATCTGCGATAAATATGACATCGTGTTGGTTATTGATGAGGTGATGACAGGCTTCGGAAGAGCGGGCACAGACTTTGCTATTGAACAATTTGGGATTGAGCCGGATATTTTAACGTTTGGTAAGGGGGTATCAGGAGGCTATGCTCCGCTGGCAGGGATGATTGTTTCGGATACTATTATCGAAAATTTAATCCAAAATGGGAAGGGTCGCTTTATTCATGGCTCCACGTTTAGCGGTCATCCTGTATCCGTTGCTGCTGGTCTTGCTGCCGTTCAGTATTATCAACAGGAACAGCTTTTAGAGAATTGCAGAAAACAAGGAGCCTATTTATTTCAACGGCTTTCTGAACTTCAGAAAAAACATCGCTGCATGGGACAGATTCGAGGAAGAGGGCTGCTTCTCGGGTTTGAGCTTTTAGCCGATCGCACAAAAGATACGATGTTTCCTCCACTATACGGAGCTGCTGAGCGATTGTATGAAGAAACGTATAAACGAGGGGTTGTCCTATATCCAGGAACAGGAAGCATCGATGGGACACATGGTGATCATATATTGCTTGGTCCTCCATTAGGTATCAAGCGTGAAGAAGTTGATGAGTTTATCTTGATACTAGATCAGGCCCTGTATTCCTTTGAAGAGCAGATAAAAATAGAGGAGGGTGACTATGAGCAGTACGAAGGAAAAGACATATGAGCTTCAACAAAAGGCAGCCCGTCATTTATCACCGGTTATGACAAGGGTGACGGATCTTGTGATACAAAGGGCACACGGCGCAAAGTTTTGGACTGTTGATGGAGAGGAATATATCGATTTTGTTTCCGGTGTTGCGGTGAATGCAGTGGGCCATACACATCCAGAGGTTGTAAAGGCAATCCAAGATCAGGCAATCCAGCTTATTCACCTGGGATTAAACTACGGTTATTATGAAAGCGCTGTCCATCTTGCCGAGAAATTAGCTGAGATTACACCTGGTGATTTGGATACGGTTTTTTTCAGCAATTCGGGGGCGGAAGCCATTGATGGTGCGATTAAGCTGGCGCGAGCAGCTACAGGCAGACCGGCTTTGATTGCTTTTGAAGGCTCTTTTCATGGTCGTACGATTGGAGCTGCGACATTAACGGCTTCAAGCGCTAAATATCGAAAACATTATGAACCGCTCATGGGTGGCGTCTACCACGTTCCGTATCCGTATCCGCTTCAATTGGGCGAAGGAATGAATGAACAGGAATCCGTTGATTATTGTCTGAAGCAGCTGAAAAGTGTTTTTGAATTGAAGGTAGATCCTTCCTGTGTCGCAGCAATTATTATTGAACCTTGTATGGGAGAAGGAGGGTATGTTCCGGCTCCGCCTGGTTTTTTGCAGGCATTGCGGGAGATTACGGAGCAGCACGGCATCTTATTGATATTTGATGAAGTACAGACAGGGTTTGGCCGAACAGGAAAAATGTTTGCGGCAGAGCATGCACAGGTTACCCCGGATATTTTAGTTTTAGCCAAAGCATTATCTTCCGGTATGCCGCTTGGTGCTATTGTAGCTAAAAGAGAATTGCATGAAAAATGGCCTGTGGCAGGTCATGGCTCTACGTTCGGTGGGAACCCGGTATCCTGCGCAGCCGCTTACGCAAGCATTAGCATCATTGAGCGGGAGAGGTTAGTTGAGCGGGCTGCAAGTATGGGTCAATTGATTGTCCATCGCCTTGAGCAATCAATTGCTCACCTTCCGTCGGTTGCCCAAATTCGTGGCACAGGGCTGATGATCGGCATTGAATTCAAGGATGAAGAGGGAAATCCCGGAACAGATATCGTTTCAGCTATTCGAGAAGAGGCAATAAAAAATCACGTATTGGTTACCGGTTGTGGCGTATACGGGCAGACCATTCGGCTGATGCTGCCATTGAATATCCCAGATGAGGACTTGAATAAAGGATTAACGGTTTTGGAGCGAGCGATTATGAAAGTCGTTGAACAATAAAAAAAGGAAAGGGAGGATACTAGATGATGCGTAAGATGAAAGGAATGTTAGGGGTGTTTGCCGCTCTTCTTATTCTTTTGCTGGCTGCCTGCGGCAGCAACGGAATGAATTCGAAAGAGGCAGGGGCGCAAAAGCAGGCTGAAGGTTCTGGAGTTCTTGAAAAGGTTAAATCGGCCGGTGTTATGAATGTTGGGATCGAAGGCGCCTATCCACCATTCAACTACTTTAATAATAAAAATGAATTAGAAGGATTTGATGTTGATATTACCAATGAAATTGCGAAGCGTATGGGCATTAAAGCCAATTTTGTTGCGACACCTTGGGACACGATCATTGGGGGCCTACTATCAAAAAAATACGATATGATTCTCTCTAGCATGGCAATTACCGAGGAGCGGTTAAAGAAAGTTGACTTTACTGAGCCATATTATCATACAGGTGCACAGTTGTTTGCTCCATCTTCTTCAAACATTACCGATCCAACCAAAATCAATGGCAAAAGGGTCGGGGTTTCAATCGGAACCACATTTGAGAAAAAAGCGAACGAGTTAGGTGCTGAAATGGTAACGTACAAAAATGACTTGTTAGCGTTTCAAGATTTAGCTAATGGCCGCATTGATGGAGTTATTACAGATAAAGGGGTAGGAGCGCGCATGATTAAAGAAAAAGGCTACCCCTTTAAACCGATCGGTGACATGCTGTACAAAGACAAGGCAGGGATTGCTCTCAATAAAAAAGAAGAAGCATTTAAAAATGAGTTAAACAAACATTTAAAAGACATGCTTGAGGATGGAACCTATGAAAAAATAAGTAAAAAATGGTTTAACGAAGACATTCGATAAGGGAGGAGTACGATGCTCGATTTCTCATTAGTAACAGAGTACATCCCCTTTTTGTTAAAAGCGAGTGTCATTACACTAGAAATCTCTATTGTTTCTCTTTTGCTTGGTTTGTTCCTCGGCTTGATTATTGTACTTATGAAGATTTCGAAGATAAAACCACTGGAGTGGTTTGCGGATTTTTATATTTGGGTGATACGAGGAACACCGATGCTTGTACAGTTGTTTCTTGTATACTTCGGTCTTCCGCAATTAGGAATAGAATTGGGACCGTTTGTCTCCTCCGTAATTGCGCTTGGCATCAATGCGGGCGCTTATATTGCGGAAATTTACCGGGGAGGCATCCTTTCCATTCCGAAGGGACAGACGGAAGCTGCTCAATCTTTAGGAATGAACTATGGAACCATTATGCAGCGTATCATTCTACCGCAAGCTTTTCGTGTCAGTGTTCCGGCATTAGGAAATCAGGCAATTTCGATGTTAAAGGATTCATCCCTGGCTTCTCTTGTGACAGTATCGGAATTAATGATGGTATCTCAACGATTTGCTTCCACAAATTATGCTTTTATTGAGTTTTATATTACGGCGGCGCTTTTCTATCTGTTTTTGACCACCATTTTCACATTCATTCTTAATAAAATTGAATACCGCCTCTCAGTAAGCGACCGATAGGAGGGAAAGGTGTGGAAATGAAAGCCATGAAAACAAAGGCAGCAGAACCGATAATAAAGATTGAAAATTTGCACAAGAGCTTTGGTGAACTAGAGGTACTCAAAGGAATTGATGTGACGATTTTCAAAGGAGAGGTTGTTTCCTTAATCGGATCTAGTGGGTCAGGAAAAAGCACACTCCTTCGATGCCTCAACCGCTTAGAAGCAAATACTGCCGGTCGGATTGTTATTGATAATATCGTACTCGATGAATCAATAAAGAATATTAGCCAGATTCGTCGAGAGGTAGGAATGGTCTTCCAACAGTTTAACCTTTTTCCCCATATGACCGTGCTTGAGAATGTAATTGAAGCTCCCATTCGTGTTCTGAAATTGAAAAAAGCAGAGGCAGAAAAAGAAGGACTGGTTCTTCTTGAGAAAGTCGGATTGTTGGATAAGAAAAATGTGTACCCTAAAAAACTTTCTGGAGGACAGCAGCAGCGAGTGGCGATTGCAAGAGCACTAGCGATGAAGCCAAAAATTATGCTGTTTGATGAGCCGACGTCCGCGCTAGATCCTGAATTAGTCGGAGAGGTTCTCAGCGTAATGAAACAGCTGGCAACTGAAGGAATGACGATGGTTGTGGTGACACATGAGATGTCCTTTGCTCGTGAGGTAGCGGATCGGGTGATTTATATGCATAACGGAATGATTGAGGAGCAGGGAGATCCCAAAGTTATCCTTACGAATCCAAAAAGTGAGAGATTAAAAGGATTCTTGCGGCTCGTTAAATAATGCAGAGGGAAGGACGGGGAAAATGGGAGAAGCGACAACGGCAAAAAATTATATTAATGGAACGTGGAAGGATGCAGGAAGTACCGGTACATTACAAAGCATGAATCCGGCTACAGGTGAAGTGATAGGGACATGTGTAATGTCTGGCGAACAGGATGTTGCTGAGGCGGTGCAAGGTGCTAAAGAGGCATATGCCGTATGGAGAAGAGTACCTGCTCCTGAGCGCGCCGATTACTTATGGAAGGTAGCGGATATTTTACAGGAGAGAAAAAATGAATTGGCCACCATGATGACATTAGAAATGGGCAAGGTGTATGCGGAATCACTGGGTGAAGTGGAAGCTGTGATTGCTTCTTGTAAATACATGGCGGGGGAAGGCAGAAGAATGTTTGGGGAAACAATCCCCACATCCTCCCCTGAACGAATGGCCATGACGGTTCGCGAACCGCTAGGGGTTGTCGCTTGCATTACACCATGGAATTTTCCTGTTGCGTTGGCAGCGTATAAAATTTTTGCCGCGCTTGTTTCCGGGAATACCATTGTGTGGAAACCGGCATCAAACGTATCTCTTTCCGCTAAGCTTTTTACGGAAGTGTTTGCTTCTGCCAATCTGCCTGCAGGTGTATTGAATGTAGTGTTTGGCTCAGGTAGTACGGTGGGTCATGTGCTTGTCCAGCATCAGGATGTGAAAGTCATCGCGTTTACCGGGTCAACGGAAGTTGGAATGAAGCTAGCCGAAAGTGGGAGTCGTTCACTTAAGAGAATATCTCTTGAACTTGGTGGGAAGAATGCGGTGATTGTGCTGGCAGATGCTGATCTTTCGGCAGCGGCAGTCGGCATTGTAAAAGCAGCATTTACCACGACAGGACAGCGCTGTACGGCAGCCAGTCGTGTCATTGTAGAGGAATCCGTTCGAGCGGAATTAGAGAAGCGGATTGTGGCGCTCACCGAACAACTACGTATTGGAAATGGCTTAGAAGAAGGGATAGATATCGGTCCGCTGGCCAATGCCGCGCAAATGAACACGGTTAAAGAATATGTAGAGATTGCAAAGGAAGAAGGAGGCCATATTTTAACCGGGGGGTATGCACTCCAAACGGAAGAGCATCGTAAGGGATTCTATTACGCGCCGACGGTCATTACGAATGTGCGGCAGGAGCATCGTATTGCAAGAGAAGAAATTTTCGGACCTGTACTTGCGATTATTTCAGCGCAAAACTTTGATGAAGCCGTAGCGTTTAATAATGACACCGAATATGGACTCTCAAGCGCGATATACACAAGCAGCCTCCATTATGCGAATCGGGCTGCGCGCGAGCTGGAATCCGGACTTGTTTATATTAACAACGGCACCTCCAATGCTGAAACAGGCATGGCATTTGGTGGAATGAAGTTATCTGGAAATGGGCATCGAGAGGTTTCCTATCATGCTTTTGATGTGATGACAGAATGGAAAACAGTCTATACCAATTATTAAGGAGCGTTTTCCTATGGATGAAGTGATGGATCGATTGACATTACTAAGCCTGGATGTCGAAAAAATAAAAGGAGAGACCGCTGACAAAATCGAGCAGGTATACGATGCCCTCTATCATTATGTTTTTTCCCAGTTATCTTCTTCAAGCATACGTCCTAACTCTAGAAAGATCATCGTTGTAGGTGGCGGGATCATCGGCGTGATGGCGGCTTTTTATTTACACCAAAAGGGATATCAGGTGACCGTACTCGAAAAGAACTCATTTGGTGGAGCTGCTTCAGGCAGAAATGGTGGAGGAATTCTTGCGCTTGGGCGTGAGTTGGAGGAAATTCCTTTTGTTAAGGTATCCATGGATTTGTGGGAGCAGTTATCAGACTACGGAATTGATAGTCATTTCATTCGCCCGGGTCATGCGATGGTAGCGATGAATCATGCTGAGGCGGAGAAGTTGGGGAAAGCACAGGTATTATATCGACGAGCGGGTCTGGATACGACATTTTTAGAGACGGATCAAGTAAAAAAAATGCTGCCTGATATTTGTCCTGAGAATAAAGGGGCGTTGTATAGTCCCATTGATGCGCAAAGCTATCCCTTTCTGGCAATCGCAAACCTTATGAAATGGTTACGCTTTCGAGGTGTTACATTTTACAGTCAGTGTGAGGTAAAAGGCTTCTCTGTCGTACAGGATCGAATTACATCGGTCTCTACCAATCAGGGGGAGCTTGCGGCAGACACGTTTCTTCTATGTACAGGGCCTTGGACACAGTGTACCGGAAGACTTCTGAATCTTGACCTACCTATCATTCCTCGTCGTTCACAGATTATGGTGACCGAAATTCTAGAAAGCAGGCGTATGGATCCGTTTGTTTCCGGAAATGGCCTTTATAGTAGGCAGACGCATGCGGGGAATGTGCTATACGGTGGCGGAGGTCCTTGGGAGATAACAGGGTTTGATGTGACCAATTCAATGGAAGCGATGCGTCTTTTATCCACACGCTTTGTTGAATTGTTTCCCGCATACCGTAACAGGCAATTGATTCGAGCGTTTGCAGGAACGGTAGAGATTACTCCGGATCATTTTCCGATTTTCGGGCCTGTTCCTGCGTATCATAATCTTTATGTTTCAGGTGGCTTCAATGGGCATGGGTACGGAATGTCAGCGGTTATGGGGAATTTACTTGCCGCTATGGTTTATTCTGATGACCATGATCTGGAGCTCCCTTATAGCATTAAAGAGATCATCCACCATTTTTCACCTTCTCGCTTTTCATCTCCTGGTGAAGCCGAGAAGGGAGGCGAGGTGAATCTTTATGGATAAAGCAACTTATTATATATGTCGATGTGAAGAAGTAGATTATAACGAAATTAAAGCGGCTATGAAACAGGGAGCGCGTACTTCGCAGGAAATCAAAATGAAAACACGTGCAGGAATGGGAGCGTGTCAGGGGCGAATTTGCCGGAGCCTGTTGGAAAAGGTGACAGGAGAAGAGCGGGAAGGAATATGTGAACAGATGAGCAGGTTGACTGTCCATCATCCGGTTCGTCCTATTCATATTGCTCAGCTAACGGAGCGTGGTGGATCATGAGAATTATTCATCATCCGATTTTTGCACCATGTGAAGCACAAGAAGTATCATTTACTTTTGCCGGAAAAGAATACAAAGCGCTGGAGGGAGAAAGTATTGCAGCAGCACTGCTTGCTAACGGTGTCCGTTCCCTTCGATATGCTGAGAAAACTGGAGAGCCGAGAGGATTGTATTGTGGAATTGGACATTGCTATGAATGTCGTGTTTATGTTCGGGGAGTTGGTAGCGTCCGCGCCTGCGTTACACTTGTTCAACAAGGGATGAATATACATCCGTAAAAGGAGGTCTTCCGGTGGATGTAGATGTGGTCGTAATTGGAGGCGGTCCAGCAGGTCTTACAGCAGCCAAAGAAATTGCCGAACGAGGCGGTTCGGTTGCAGTCTTGGATGAAAATAGTCAATGGGGCGGCAAGCTGCTTGGTCAACTGCATGAAGATCCTGCCGAAGGACATTGGTGGAGGGGCAAGGAGATTGCGGAAAAGCTGGTGAAGGAAGCCGTGTCGGCTGGGGTAGAGCTCATTCCAGAAACTGTTGTATGGGGATTGGAGCAAGGCTGGACTGTTCATATAGCTCATGCATTAAATCGTTCCAATTCTGTCGGGTGCATACGTGCAAAAGCTGTGCTGCTTGCAACCGGGGCTGTAGAAAAACCCCTTCCTTTTTCAGGTTGGACCTTACCTGGCGTAATGACTATTGGAGCGGCACAGGTGCTCACCAATGTATACAGAGTAAGGCCGGGGAAGAAAGTGCTGGTTGCCGGGATCGATGTATTATCGCTCACCATTGCAAGGTCATTGACGTTAGCCGGCGTTGAAGTGGTTGGCATTGTTCTTCCGCAGCAGAGCGAATGGAATGAAGAAAAGGGCCTGCCTAAAGAGGTGTTAAAACAGCTAAAAACAATGACGCATCTTGCACCCAATCGGTGGCTTCGAATGGGGGGAGCCGTCTTAAACAGCGATGTCGGAGTAGAGCTTGCGGCTCGTTTTTATCCGAAAAGCGGGATGAAAGTATGGGGCATCCCTATTCAATTAAAAAAGGTGCTTGTCGCTGTCCATGGAAAAGAGCAGGTGACAGGAGCGGAGGTTTCTGCTATTGATGCTGATGGCCGGATCATTCATGGAACAAGTACTGTGCTGCCGGTAGATGCTGTATGTTTGTCCGGCGGTTTAACGCCGCTGGCTGAATTAGCAGCAGCCGTTGGATGCAGATTTGCCCGGCTTAACGGATTAAACGGAGCTGTTCCTTTGCACGGCCCTACGATGGAAACGACGGTATCGAATTTATTTGTTGCAGGGAATATTACCGGAATTGAAGGTGCAAAGATCGCTATGGTGCAAGGAGAGGCGGCAGGCAAAAGCATGTGCCAACGACTTGGTATCGGAAATGTGACGGATCAGGACATACAGGCTGCCGTCAACAAAGTGAAACAGGTTCGAGATACAATGGATATTCAATTTCATCCGCATATTAAAGCAGCGCGAGCGCGTCTAGATGAACTATGGGAGAAAGAACGAAAGGAGAAAATTCTCGATCCATCGATTTCATTATATGCGTAGTATAGGGGATACCTATGTTTCTATAGAAAGGAGAGCATATGAATAAAAAACGTGTTGGTATCGCTTTTTTTTATCATGAATCACATACCTTTAGCTCGGTGAAGACAGATATTCAATCCTTTCGTGACGAGGGATACTACAAGGGCGGCGAAATCATTGCAGCATATAAAGGAACAAAAACAGAAGTTGGTGGCTTCATCCATGTATTGGAGGAGGAAGGAGCGACCATTGTGCCGCTTGTTTGTGCAGCAGCGATTCCTTCAGGCATAGTGACGGATGCTGCCTGTAGAGAGGTTCAAAATGAAATCATAGAACACATTCAAAAAGCCGGCAGGCTAGATGGATTACTGCTGGCTCTTCACGGTGCCATGGTTGCGGAAGAAATGTCAGATCCGGAAGGAGAGCTATTGGTTCGCATACGGCAAGTTTTTGGAGATGAACTGCCAATTGCGACCACGCTTGATATGCACGCAAATGTAAGTCATCGGCTGGTGGCGCAAACGCCTTTACATTTTGGTTTTAAAACGTATCCCCATGTAGATATGTACGAACAGGGCTGTCGAGCTGCCGCTGCTTTATTGCAGCAACTGGAGGGAAATCATCGCTGCTCGGCCTCCTTTATCAAATTGCCGATGATGCCTCCGAGTATTAATATGCGGACAGAAGAAGGCCCGATGCATGAATTGATAGAAAGCGGGAAGCGCTGGGAGCGTGAAGAAGGGATTGTTAGTGTTAATGTGTTCGGGGGGTTTCCTTACGCTGATATTGAAGAGGTGGGTGCAAGCATTATTGTGGTTGCCACACATAAAGAAAAAGGTGACATGGCTGCTGCATCTCTAGCGAAGCAGTTCTGGGGAGAGCGGCATCGCTTTCTCGTCGATTTACCTGGGGTAGAAGAAGCGGTGTCAACAGCCCTTGCAATGAAAGAAGAGAAGCCGGTCGTGCTAGCCGATATTTCAGATAATCCGTTAAGCGGGGGAAGTGGAGATACAACTTCACTTTTACGTGAAATGCTGCAGCAAAACGTAAAGGACGCTCTGTTTGGCATGCTATATGATCCGATATCTCTTGCTATCTGTATGAAGGCAGGTGAAGGAAAGGAAGTTTCGCTGCTTCTAGGCGGTAAGTGTACACCCGAATTTGGAGGACCGATTCCGGTAACGGCAGAGATTATTCGGCTTACCGACGGAAGATTTACAAATAAAGGTCCCATGAACACTGGCATGCTTATCGATATGAAGGGGGCGGCACATCTTCGTGTGCATGGACTTGATATTCTGCTAACGGGTAGAGCACTCTCCGCGAATGACCCGGAGATGTTCCGCCATATTGGCATCGAGCCTACCGAGAAAAAAATTTTGGGTTTAAAAGTGAAAAATCATTTTCGAGCAGCATTTGATCCGCTTGTTAGCCACATTATTTATGTAGATGCGCCGGGAATTGCTTCTAATCAATTAAAGAACTTCACGTATCATCGTATTCCACGCCCCATTTGGCCTCTTGATGATATGGAGAGCTATGAACCGAATAGTGGGAGGGATATGATTGATCGATCATCTTTCCTTTGAAGTTCCCGAGTTTTTAACACCGGAACAATTACGTATCTTGTGTGAACTTGAGAAGAACGCCTTTCCCGTCAAGGGAGCTGTTGATGAGCAATCACTGGTTCCGCTTGCAAGACACGGACGGATTGCACTGCTTTGTGAAAAGGGAGATAAATACCCGGTGGCTGTATGTGAAATGTTGAGGGACTATAAAGAACCAGACATGGTATATATCTTTGGATATTATGTACGGCCGGATAAGCAGGGAAAGGGATACGGAAAAATATTTTTTGATTATTTATTTGACATGATGCGTAAAGACGGGTTTGAAAAAACGAGTCTGACAGTGGACCCTGACAATACAGCCGCTGTAAAATTGTATGAAAAATTAGGTTATAAGATTATAGAAACTAGAAAATCAGAGTATGGAGAAGGGTCCGATCGATATTATATGGTGAAGTACTTAGGGGTCTGATGATATTAAGCAGAAAAAGCCAAGGACCTTCATTAGGCGATAAACACGCTTATGATTGACTCGATATCCGTCTTTTGAAGAGCGACCGTCATACGCAAATAGCCGTAGTACGGGTGCTGTTTGTGGATCGCCTGGATATGTGCTTTCAGTTTCTGTTCTGCCCCCCCTTTGGCCTGCTTCTTTCAGCACGCAGAAACAAAATCATCCGCTTTCACAAAAAGTTGTCATACTTGTTTGTTTTTCTATCCTGTTGAACAGCTTACAATAAAAACACAGCGAACAGAGAAGAGGTGAGGGGATGAATCTCGTGATGTAATCGGTCAGGTGCTGGATGACCTGATTGATGATCTGGTAGATCTGGTGCTGAAGCAATCGTGAACCATGCATGATGTGAGAATAAGGAGGTGATAAGAATAGAATGCTACGTACGATGGATGCTGCGCTGTTCACAGACGGTTCTTCGGATGACATGTTCTTCATGTAGAGGGCATGCTTGATATAGTGTGAGAGGTGGAAGGTGATTGCGTGACGGAGAGCGGAGAAGTGAGATGCCCGCACAGGTGGATAATAGCCTGAGGCGGGCTTTTTTGTATTTTTTCTTCCTTCTTCCTGTTGTAGTGATTACTGAAGAAGAAAAAGCAGATACCCCTGCTGCTGATTCTTCACCGGCTCCCCCGTCTCTATACGTAGTCAAGATTTAGAAAGTACGGATCTTCCCGAGATTTCGGTCGAGGGGGAAGGAGATGCGGAAGGTGAGGAAAAGAAGCAAATCAACGCCCAGAACACATTGCTTCATAACCTCATTCCGCCTAGTAGCCGCCCGAAGGCTATACGGGCAAAGAGGAACTTTTGTACAACAAGTATCCGCTGGGAAACTACAGTCTGGATTTATCCAAGGCATACACAACCGTTTTAGATAAACATGGCGTTTCTATTGACGAGTTTTTGAAGAAGCCGACGTCTGCAGTGATGTCTGGCGTAATCGGAAAAAGTCCGCTCAAAGAGGATGAACGCAAGGCGATTATCGCGGCATTAAAGACCGCTTCAGAGAAATAGGGGGAGTCACATATGGGAAAAGTGGTGCCTGCAATATCTGGTATCGTAGCCGGTTTTTTAGCGGCCACCGTATTTTTTGCTGATTTTACTACACAGGGAACCAGCACGTCAGCCAAGCCGGCGAACGGAAAAAGCGATGCTGAGAAAGTATACGTTCCGTTTGGACAGCAGGATGAGTATTACATGTTTGCATCAGGAGGCCATTCCGGACAGCTCTTCGTCTACGGCGTTCCATCCATGCGAAGAATTCGCACCGTGCCGGTCTTTTCTCCGGATTCAGCGACTGGATACGGATTTGATAAAGAAACGAAAGCAATGCTGGGCGGATTCCGTTGGGGCGATTTTCACCATCCAGCCTTCTCAGAAAAAGATGGGGAATATGACGGAAAGTATATGTTTGCCACTGACGTAGCCAACAACCGTGTTGCTGTGATGGATTTAAAGACGTTCGCTGTAAAAGACATTTTGAAAGTACCGAATACGGTTGGTCCGCACTGCGCAGCTTTTGTAACGCAGAATTCAGAATATCTCTTCCTGCCAACCCGTTTTTCAGCACCTATCGGACAGCAGTATGCGTCGCTTGATGATTATAAAGCAAAATACAACGGCTTTATGTCCGCGGTTACGATGAACGAGAAAACAAAAAAAATGGAGGTAGCATGGCAGGTGAAGCTTCCGCCATGGTCGTACGATCTATCGGATGCAGGCAAGAAAACGTCCGGAGATTGGGCGGTTGTGACGACGTACAATACGGAAGAAGCTACCACCAATCTGGAGATCAACGCTTCTCAAAAAGACCGGGATTACATATTGCTCTTCAACTGGAGAGAGCTTGAGAAGATGGTGAAGGAAGGCAAGGCGGATACCGTCAACGGTGTGAAAATCATTGACCCGCTAAAAGTAAAAAGCGGTCTCTATCTGGTACCGGTGGCCAAATCTCCGCATGGTGTCGATGTAACCCCGGATGGCAAGCGCTTTATCGCTTCCGGTAAGCTTGCGCCGGCCATGACGGTCTTCTCCTTTGAAAAAGCTTTTGAAGCGATTAAGAATAATAAAGTCACAGAAAAGGTAAAAGGGATCCCCGTGCTCGACTACAATTCCGTGATGGAACGTGAAGTGAATCCGGAAAATGCGTTCGGGCCGCTCCATACACAGTTTGATGATAAGGGCATGGCCTATACAACCATGTTTATCTCGTCTGAGATCGTAAAATGGAATCCGAACACCGGGGAAACAGTGGATCGTGTTCCGGTACAGTATTCGCCGGGCCACGCGGTTTCCGCTGAAGGAGATAGTGTAAGTCCGGATGGCCGCTATATTATCGCGCTCAACAAGTTAGCCAAGGACACCTACTTATCGGTAGGGCCTTCCCATCCGGAGTCCATGCAGCTGATTGACCTGGCCGGTGATAAGATGAAAGTCATTCAGTCCGCTCCGGTGGACCCGGAACCGCATTATGCGCAGATGATCAAGGCCGATAAGATTAAAACAATTGAAGTATACCCGAAGGATGAGACCAATCCTGATGCAGTATACCAGCAGAAGAATGCGCGTATTGAACGTAAAGGAAACGAAGTTCATGTCTATGGCATTGCGATGCGCTCGAAATTTATCTTTGACGATAAAGCGAAGCGCAAGGACACCATTGAAGTAAACGAAGGCGATAAAGTTGTCATTCATCTTACGAATGTGAACTTTGATGAGGACATCACCCATGGTTTTGGTATCAACGGCTATGACGAGGATATTGAGGTGCAGCCGGGCGAGACAAAAACATTGGAGTTTGTCGCCAATAAGGCAGGGACCTTCCCGCTCTACTGCACGAACTTCTGCTCCGCTCTTCACCAGGAGATGAACGGATACTTATTAGTCAAACCGAAATAAGAGAAGCAGAAAGAAAGGGGGCAGAGGGCGGCATAGCGTACCCTTTGCCCCTTTTACTATTGAGTAGTAGAGGAGATGAACACATATGTCCAGAAGGTTATCGACCGTATCGGGCATCTGTTTGGCAGTGGCGGCTGCTCTGCAGGCGCTTCGGTTTCCCTTGCAGATAGTTCCGTCCAATCCTTGATTGACCACACACCTGCCAACGGTGTGCTGCTTTTGAAAAGCCAAATGTATGAAGGAGATATCGTCATTGAGAAGCCCATCACGATTAAAGGAGTCCAGGGTACGGTCATTCGAGGATCAGGCACCGGGAATGTCATTACGGTAAAGGCACCCCATGTTCGCATAGAAAATCTGAAGATTGAGCACGGCAGTCTCAGCATGAATTCGCAGGAAGAATACGCCGGGGTAAAGGTTGTGGCTAGTTACGCAGTATTGAAGAATCTGCAGATTGCTGATTGTTACCACGGTGTGTATTTAAAAAACACGCACCACAGCGAGGTTCATCATGTGAAAATTACCGGCCGCGGCCGCAATATTGTAGCCAGTCAGGGAAACGGAATTCAGTTAATACATGCCGCTCATACACGGCTCGTTGGAAACGTAATTGAAAAGGTACGAGACGGGATTGCGTTTGATTACTCCGACCATAATCAGGCCGAACAAAATCAAATTAGCGAGACAAGATACGGTTTACACTACATGTATTCTAACGATAATACCTTCGTAGATAACCGCTTTTCAAACAACAATGGCGGGGCTGCCATCATGGTATCGAAGCGTCTGTATCTTAGAAACAATGATTTTTCTTTTCATGATGGCTCACAAGCTTTTGGCATTCTCCTGAAGTCGGCGGAGGAGGTCAGCATTACTAATAACTGCTTCTATCAAAATTTGCGGGGCATTTATATTGATGATTCTGTCGGAAATGAGATCGCTGACAATCAGTTCTTGTACAATCGGGTTGGCGTTGAACTGTGGTCAAGTGCAACGCACCAGGTATTTACGCAAAATCGCTTCTTTAAAAATACCGTTCCTGTCATGACGGTGGGCGGGAGCGTAACGAACCAATGGAGCAAAAATGGCAAAGGAAACGATTGGGGCGGAGAATTCCCGCTGCTGGATGCCAATCAGGACGGCATTGGAGACCATCCCATTCAGTATACATCGGCGCTGTATAAGCTTATCCAGGAAAATGAACTTACCTATTTGTTCCTGCACAGCCCGGCCATTTCCATCTACGAAAAAATGAACCAGCTTCTGCACCAGCAAAGCCTTATGTTTGAGGATGAGCATCCGCTGGTGCATGCGGAAAAGCGTCTGCCTCTCAGTATGATCGGGCTTGCGCTCAGCATAGTATTCATTGGATATGTATGGATGCGTAGGGGGCGAAAGGTATGAATTATGTATGGAAAGAGTGGAAAGAACAATCCCGCAGCAAAGGGATCTGGCTTGCAGTAAGCATGATCATTCTGATCTCGTTCTTTCTGCTTTTACAATCCCGTTCGTTTCCATCCGAGCAGGGATTTCAAGTATTTCTTATGTCCTTATATGACATGACGGTTTTCTTCCTGCCGCTGCTCAGCCTGTTTGTTGCCTCATTTGCCATCATGCAGGAAAAAGAGCAAAAGACATTGTTTATTTTACTTACAAAGAAAGAATCGTATCGAACCTTTCTTTTGAAAAAGAGTCTGGCTGTTCAGTGTGTTACCCTGCTTTTGTTCATCGGCTGGTACTTTCTGTTTGCGCTGTTTGTAAAGTTTTTTCTTTCGTTTGATCCAGGTGCGTTTCTCACGTTTTTGGTAACCACCTTATCACTGCTCGTGATTTTTACGCAGCTGGGCTTGCTGTTGGGCAGCGTGTGCACGACAAGAATGCAGTTGATCGGCGCCAATATTTTCGTCTGGTTTTTCTTTCTTTTTCTCGCCGATATTATCTTTTTATACAGCCTTCCTGGCGTATCGAAGGAGAATGTCACGCTGTTTTCTGTATTTTATTTTCTGGATCCTCTGCATACGCTGCGCTTTTATTTGGAAACGTCGCTCGATCTTTTCCCGCTGGACCATCTCTCCAGGCTGATGGAAGATATGCTCTGGCTTTCGCCGGCGAAATTTCTGCTGCTTGATCTTCTGATCTGGGTTGTTCTTTCATTTGAAATGGCGGTGTTGCTGCATTCGAAGGGGGAGAGAGCATGATTGAGATACAGGGTGTAACCCACTTTTATCGTCATAAAAAAGTGCTTGATCACATTGATGTCACGATTCATGAAAATGAAATATGTGCGCTGGTAGGCCGGAATGGTTCGGGAAAATCCACGCTTATCCACTGTTTGCTGCATCTGCTTCCGCTTAAACAGGGAACCATTCGCCTGAACGGCATTTGGAACCATAAGGAAGGCTGGAAAAAGGATGTGGCCTATTTGCCGGAAAAGCTCCAACTCTATCCCCACCTGACATGCCGGGAGAATCTAGCCTTTTTTGCCTCCTTAAGCAGCATGGAGGTGGACGAACAAAAAATAGAAGAAAAGCTGCGCATGGTGCAGCTATGGGAGCATCGGGATGAGGTAATTAAAAGATTCTCGAAAGGAATGCTGCAGCGCTTGGGACTGGGCATCATGCTGTACTATGAAACCAAAATTCTGATTCTTGATGAGCCGACGAGCGGATTGGATCCTATGGGACGAAAAGAAATCCTTTCGATTTTAAAATCGCTTACCGGAAAGACAGTCCTCTTTTCTTCCCACCATATGGATGAGATTCGTCAGGTGTGCACGCATGTCGCTTACTTAGAAAACGGTCGCATCGAAAAATATGAAATGGATACGTTTTGCAAACAATTTCAATTCGGAGAGTGAATGGATATGAAACGTTGGATGCTGAGTTCCCTTTTTATGCTGCTGTTTCTGGTCGGCTGCACCTCGCATGCGCAGTGGGAGGCAACGGTCAAAGTGCCCCCTTCGTTTAGCGTAGGGGAAGCATGTCCGATTGAGGTCAGCATTACGGAGAATGGAAAGCCTGTATCCGGTCTGCAGGTAGAGGCGCAGGTAGAGATGAAGGGAATGGACCACGGAACGATTGACATTGCCTTTCAGGATAAAGGAGACGGAACGTATGAAGGTGCTGCTCTGCTCCCGATGGGTGGAGAATGGGAAGCGGTCGTTAAAATGAGCGGAGATGGAAACAGTCAGGAGCAAACCGTACAGTTTAAAATAGAAGGGATGCAGAAGTGATGAACAGACAAAAAAGCATAAGGCTGTTTGGTTTGCTTCTGGTATGCATGCTGCTGCTCTCTGCATGCACCCCCAGGCAAGAGGCGGTGCTCGTCTATGTGAATGAGAAGGCAATCACGCAGCAAAGCCTTGCCTTTCTCAAGGCCATGAATGAATTGGAGCTGGCTATGGCTCAGGAAAAAATGGGCGAGCAGGCAGCGAATCAAAATATGCTGCTTACGCAAATGATTCGACTGCATGCAGTGGCGATGCTTGCGGAAGAGAAGGGCTACACCTTTGACGCGGAACAGGCCAAAAAGGAAACGGAAACGATGAAAAAGGAGTACGAAGCGCATCCGACCGCAGCAAAGATCATCGAAGCATATGGTGCCAAACAATTTTGGACAGACGAGGCAAAGATGCGCCGCCTGCTGCAGCTTTCACAGCGTGTGCAGTATGATATGATGGAAAAAGCCAAGGAGCAGAATCCGAAAGCTGCTGCGTCCGAAGTCAGATTCCAGGCGGAGAAGGCGTATGAGGAACTGGTGGTTTCACAGATCGGTACATTGAAGATTACGTTGTTATAAGCTTTTTAAGGAGACGGATTTCCTAACCGCATATAATAAGTAAGCCAATACAAAACCCTCCTTCGTTCCTTATCGTAAGGAAAAAGGAGGGTTTTGTTTATTATACGCTACTTCATCGGTGATGTTTGAGGTCCGTTTTCCATCATTCCATTAGGGCCGTGGCAGGCATTATACATATCTTTCAGTGTGTCATCATTTGTACCCGGATGCATCTTTTTCATATACGGAAGCATGTCTTCAAAGGCCCATCCATTTGGGGAAGAAGGAACCACAGGTTTTTCTGCCGCCAGAACTGCCCCAATACCGAGCATGGAAGTAAGAACAGCGGTGAGTCCGATTATGGTTAGCTTTCTCATCGTATAGTCCTCCTTTCTTCTTTCATCTTTAGGATAAACGAGAAGGGTGAAGAAAGTATGGAGGAAACATGGCTAAATAATGAATGGATGGAACTTTTTTTGAAAAATTTCAAACCGTTTGTCTAGTTTTCTCGTTACTTATAGTGACGCAGGTAAAAATTCGGAAAAAGGAAGGGGAAGACATGAAAAAAACGGTTTATGCTGCTGGACTGCTGCTTCTGGTGCTGGTTATGGTGGGATTTTCGGCTGCTGCGGATTCAAGACAGGCGCGTATCGTACAACACGATAATCAGGTTGTGAATGTGTACGGCCCGGGCGGACCTTTGGGACCGATAAAAGAGCTGGCAGAGCGATTTACAAAGGAAACGGGCATCCGCGTCAATGTAACGGCTGGTCCAGAAGCGAAGTGGATTGATCAGGCCAAACGGGATGCGGACATCATTTATGGAGGATCTGAATATATGCTCCGTACCTTTATGCTCGATCATCCCGAAATGATTGATGAGAAAACACGTACAGAGTTATATCCGAGAGCGGCAGGCATTTTAGTCAGAAAGGGAAATCCAAAGAACATTCAGTCCTTAGAGGATTTGACGAAAAATGGAGTGGCCATCATTGATGTAAATGGAGCAGGCCAACTTGGGCTATGGGAAGATATGGCGGGAAGAAAAGGGCTGATTTCTGGCATTGACAAAAACATTGCTATGTCAGTGAAAACAAGTGCAGAAGCAATTGAACTCTGGAAGTCTAGTTCAAAGTACGATGCCTGGATTACATATGAATCCTGGCACTATCGGCTGCAGGACGTGACAGATCTAGTTAAGCTTCCTGAGGAAGACAAACTATACCGTGGAACGCCGATTAGTATGACAAACAATTCTCGCAATAAAAAAGCTGCCAAAATGTTTATTGATTATGTAAAAACAGAAGAGTCGCATCAAATTTTTCAAAAATGGGGTTGGAAATAAAACGGAAGAGTATCAGGAACTTTCACACTGGTGATCGTTCCTTTTCTTCTGTTTCGGTATAAAATCGAATCAATGAAGTAAGAAACCAATGATGAGGAGTGCAGGTGCGATTGAAGAAAAAACATGATGAAGAGTTAATGAGATTAGTAAATAAAAAGTATCGTCCTGCCTTAGAAGAGCTTTATGATCGCTACATCAGATTGGTGTACAGCTTTGCATATACATTTACTAACGGCAATGAAGATAAAACAAAAGAAATTGTCCAGTTAGTTTTTGTAAAGCTTTGGACGACAAAAAGCAGCTATGACTCATCAAAAGGAAGATTTACGAATTGGCTTCTAACTGTGACGCGAAATGTCTGTGTTGATTATATCCGCAAAGATAGCATTCATGCTCAAAACAACCGGCAAATGGATCCGCACGGGTCCATTGAAGTAGCCGATCCGAACAATGAAATTGAAAGAAGAGTGGCCTTTAGCGAAGTAGCCGATGCCAAAAGCAAGCTGAATAGAGCGCAAAAAAGATTGATTGATCTACTGTATTGGAAAGGCTATTCTTTAACGGAAATTGCGGAAATCGAAAACGAACCGGTAGGAACAATCAAGAGTAGGCTTCATCAGTCTCTCAAACAATTAAAGAAGCATCTGGAAAGAAGGGATGTATAAATGGAAAGAGAGTGTACAAACCTGCTTTCATTCATAGCGGATGAGTTAAATGAGAAAGAAAAAAGAAAATTTGTTGAGCATATACAGCATTGTTTGGAATGCTCAAGGGAGTATGAACAAATGATAGAAGCCTGGCATTCATTGCATTGGGACTTTGAAGAGAAAGAAGTTCCTGCATCCTTAAAGTCAGACGTAATGAATTATGTTTTCGAACATGATAAAAAAGAAAGGGGAAGCATCGTACGCTGGCTCAAAGAGTGGCTCTATGTTCTCCAAAAACAGTTTACCCCGCTAACTGTTGGACTTTTGCTGCTTTTTATGGGTGTGGCAGCTTTCCAGGCGATATATAACATTCAATTAATAAAGGAACGGAAGAACGGTGAAGCCGTAACGGCTAAACCGATGGAGGTTGTATCCACATTCTTTTTGCAGGGCGTCGGTCAAACGAGCAGTAACGCAAAAGGCCATGCCTCTATTTTGCGGCAGGGGGAGAGTGAAAAGTTAGTCATACAAGTCGATAATCTGCCGCCGTTAGCCGGGGATGAGGTCTATCAAGTGTGGTTGTTGAACAATGGGATGCGGGAGAATGCCGGAACGTTTAAACCCGATGGAAGCGGGAAAGGGATGCTAACCTATCCGCTTGCGCAAAGACAGCATTTTGACCAAATCGGCATCACCATTGAACCAGACCAATACAGCAGGCAGCCGCGGGGCAAGAAGGTTGTCGGCTCATCATAGAAATAGGCTGGCTGCTTTATGTCCGCCATCCGTAGGCCTGATCGAAAAAATGATCGTGCCGGAAAAGAGGGACAAAGCAGCAAGAGGCATGCATAGCTATGTATTGTTCTCCCTGACTTGCAGTAAAGGAAAGAAGAATGCAGTACATAGCTGAATCGCTTTTGCAGAGTGGGGAATAATTATGTATGCAAGGCACCAAAAGGCAGAGGATCCTCATTGTATTCGCAAAGAAAGGGTGTATGATTGGGTTACTCGTTCGGTTACCATTCCCCTTCGGGTATGTTTTCCACGCCGCCAAAGCACTGTTTTTTTCTTTTATTATGGAGGAATAGTGCTTAGTTTGTAGAGTCTGCATTCTACGCTTTTTAGAACAAAAAGGCCTCATTCTAAATAAGTGTGTAAAAAGAGTAACGGGGACGTTGCAGGAGAGAGAATCCTTTTGGCAAAACAAGGACAGAAATCAAAGGAGCAGGAAATCGTGTCGCAGGATCATTATTTATATCCAACAAGCATCGTTCATTTGTTCTCCCCATCTCGAATTGACAACTGGAAGTCTAAAAAGAATTATTATACCTTCAAAAAAGGTGACTTTATTTGCACACCCGGTCAACGATCTGACGCTGTGTATTTTATTGTTGAAGGTCACGCTCGAATATTTCATCTTCATTTAGAAGGGAAAGAGTGTGTATTAGGTATTTTGTCAGAAGGCGATTTCATTGATTTACTACAAGTTTTTTCAGATAGAGAAAGTCAACTCTTCGCAAAAGCGTTAACGGATGTTAAGGTGCTATCGATTCCCAAAAGTGAAGTGAAAAATGAAGTTCAACAAAATAAAGAGTTATCCATGACGCTTCTTTATTACTTTACAAATAGGCTGCAGGAAACCATTGAAATTTTAGAACAAGTCGCTTATGGAAAAGTGGAGGAGCGCTTATTATTTCTGTTAGAGAAGCTGGCAAATAAGTCGGAGAGCGATCAAGAATGGTATCCATTGCCTGAGTTCATTACACATAAAAACCTAGCAGGCATGATTGCCTCCACAAGAGAAACTGTAACATTTTTACTTAATAAGTTTATTCAAATAAATAAAGTGAAGCAAGAAGAGCAGCGCCTATGGCTCAAAAATGATAAAAAAATTGGATGGATGTAAGCCTCCTTACATACAGTTTGCTTCGGACTGCGGTAGTATCAGGATATAACAAGTAAGGAGGCTCACCATGAATCAAATTCCACTTGATACAGTCCAACAAACAGCAAACGCAATCAAAGCAAATCCTGATTTGAAAATCAAAAATTGGCATGCCCATATCCAATGGGAGAGCGGTGTGCAAAATAAGGTGTCCATTCGAGAATTCAGCCCGATTCTTGTAGATGAACCGGCAACGTTAGGTGGTACCGATAAGGCTCCGAATCCTGTTGAGTATTTTATAGGAGCAGCAGGAAGCTGCTTTGCTATTACGTTTGAGGTCATGGCCAGTCAGAGAGGCATTCAATTAAAAAGTGTGGATGTGACCATTGAAGCTGATTTGAATGCCGCAGTCTTTCTAGGTATTGAGGAAGGCGATGGAGGGATTTTACATCCGGTCATCAGATTAAAAGTAGATGCGGATGCTGCAGAAGAAGAGATAGCGAGCATCGCGCATGCTGCGTTATTGAAATCACCTGTGTTAGCCAGTCTGCAAAAAGACATTCAAGTAGACATTCAATAAAATACACACAAAATCAAAAGCCAAGCATGTTGATGTACCAGCATGCTTGGCTTTTTCATTTATCAAGGTTTCGGCTGCAATATGACTTTTAAGACATCCCCTTTAACATGTGCGTCTATAAGCGACTTCTACATCCAATTCGTCATGCATGGAACGTATTAGGGTACAGAAGTTCATATGCATAGAGCGCAAGCTGCAGGGCGATTCTTTTGTCGGCTGATTCTATATTATCTCCCAGCAGCATTTTGATTTTTTCGAGCCGATAATAAAGCGATTGCCGCACGATATGCAGCTGTTGTGCCGCCGCTTTCTTCGACCCATTATTCTCTAAGTAGATCTTGAGTGTATACAGAAGCAGATTTCGCTTCTCTTCTTCCTCTTGAAGCAGACTGCCCAGTTGCGTATTTACGAAGTGGGTCAGGCGATTCTCGCTGCGCAAATCAATTAAAAGCTGATATACGCCAAGGTTTTCATAGAATAGCGTTGCCTTGTTGAGCTGATCGCACAGCAGCAGCGATTTTACAGCTTCTTCATAACTTATGTGTGCATGCTTAAATCCGGTATATGCTTGGCCGATTCCTATGTGAAGGCGAAATCCGCCTTGCTTTTTGTTTAACAGGGTTTCGTCCACATAAACAAACGCCTGCTGCAAACGTTCCGTCACATTCGTATCCTTTGTATGCCGTACCGCCTTCGGATGAGAGCTTACATCTACTGTTAGCACGACCAATCGGTTATTTTTTAATGTAACGAACGCGCGAAAACCCTGCCTCTCTAATGTTGAGCGGAGAAGGAGAGAGAGGTGAAAGCCGGTCGATTCAAAAGAAGTATCTCCCCGGGTATCGCTCCCTGTCTGCTCCTCTTCAATCTCCAAGACACATACGCGCTGCTGCAGCGTGTTCATCTTTGCATAATGAACTCCTGTGAGCGCTTGAAGCTGATCTTCTGTCGGCGTCTGTTCATGCAGCAATTCATTAACCCAGACGTTCTCGGTATGCAATCGGCGCTCTTCCATATAACGTTTACGCAGCAGATCCTGAGCAAGAGAGAGAGAGGCCGATTCAAGTACGAGATGGTGATATTCCGTAGGCTCCTGCAAGATGAGAAGCGCAAGGTATGCCCATGTTTGTCCCATTGCCCCGATCGGCCGCAGGAGAATAACAGCTTCCCCGCATCTCCATTGATATGCGCTAGCTTCTTCTCCTAAGGATGTATCTGAGAGTTTTTGTTGCAGAAGCTGTGTCCATTCTTTTTTCTCACCGGACGGCAGATCCGGAATGAAAAGTGGTGCTTCATCGGAAGGCAGGTAAGCGATTGTGGCCTGCGTTGAATTATACAGCACCTTTAATACATTCTCTGTTCCCTGTGAGGTAAGAGTATGATGATGGAATTCCCGTGAGATGCGCTCAAGGTTCTGGAGCATGCTGTATTGCTGATTAATGATTAATGAATGCAAATCATGCGTAATATCAATAAAACGAACCGTGTGCAAAAAGACGAGCAGGGGGAAATCATATTGTTCTGCCAGCGCAATCATCTCAGCAGGGACAGGTGCGTGGGCATCCATGTCTACAATCTCTAGGCAGAGACAGGATACGTTTAAGTTGATGAGATTCTGCAGGTACTCAGCAGGACTGACATGACCTGCGCGGAAGGCCATCCCGGTTGATAGGATCATCTCTTCCCCATGAATGAGTTCCCCGGCATCGGACACTTCGAGAATGTGAACCCAGCGAATGCGGCGGTTTACGCCGTTTGCTCCGGCAATGATACGTACTCCGCGAAAAAGCGGACGAGAGAGGGCATCATGGATCGTGAAGGTGAATTCGGATTGCAATCGTCTTCTCTCCTTTAGATTTTACGTTGTGTCTATATCAGCAGCTGTTTATCGTAAGCGTTATCTTGATAGACAGTAAAAGCTAGAACACTCTTTTTAAGAATTATACAGCAAGTCAAAAATATTCACATGAATTTTTACATATTGTCTAATGTAAGGGCTCACTATTCGTTTTATAGTAAAGGAAAGAACCAGGTGATAAGAAAAATTCGAACAATTGAGGTGGAAAGGATCACAATGACAATGACAACAAAGAAAATCGTACAGGTAAAAAACTTTGTGGGCGGGAAATGGGTAGAAGCGTCTGCTTCCCGCTATGAGGACGTACCGAACCCTGCGACGGGTGAGATCATCGCTCACGTTCCTCTATCCACACGCCAGGATGTAGATGGGGCGGTGGAAGCTGCCGCTGAAGCGTTCCGTACATGGAGAAAGACACCCGTTCCGCGCCGTGCACGCATCCTGTTTAAATACCAACAGCTTCTGGTGGAGCAGTGGGAAGAGTTGGCCCGCCTGATAACAGTAGAGAACGGGAAAAGCTACGAGGAAGCGTATGGGGAAGTACAGCGGGGGATTGAGTGCGTAGAGTTCGCAGCCGGTGCGCCAACGCTGATGATGGGGCAGCAGCTCCCGGATATAGCCACAGGAATCGAATCAGGCATGTACCGCTATCCGCTGGGGGTTGTCGGTGGCATTACACCATTCAACTTCCCGATGATGGTACCGTGCTGGATGTTTCCGCTGGCGATTGCCTGCGGGAATACATTCGTGCTCAAACCGTCTGAGCGTACACCGCTATTAGCCAATCGCTTAGCCGAGCTATTCACAGAAGCCGGATTGCCAGACGGTGTACTGAATGTAGTACATGGCGCCCATGATGTAGTGAACGGTATTCTTGAACATCCTGATATTAAAGCAGTCTCCTTTGTTGGCTCACAGCCGGTCGCTGAATACATCTACAAAACCGCAGCAGCACACGGAAAGCGTGTTCAGGCATTAGCCGGAGCAAAAAATCATTCGATCGTCATGCCGGATGCGAATCTGGATGATGCGGTAAAGAACATTATCAGTGCAGCCTTTGGCTCAGCCGGAGAGCGCTGCATGGCCTGCGCGGTTGTTGTGGCCGTAGGTGAGGTAGCTGATGAATTGGTACGGCGTCTTAGAGAAGCGGCCGATCAAATCAAGATGGGCAACGGCATGGAAGAGGGCGTATTCTTAGGTCCGGTGATCCGTGCGCCGCATAAAAAGCGCACGCTTGACTATATTGAAGCCGGAACAAAGGAAGGAGCCACCCTTGTGCGCGATGGGCGTAGCGATGCGGGTGTTGAGGGAGATGGGTATTTTATCGGGCCGACGATTTTTGATGAGGTAACGACAGAGATGTCGATCTGGAAGGATGAGATTTTTGCTCCGGTTCTATCGGTTGTTCGTGTGAAGAGCCTGGAGGAAGCGATCGCTCTCTCGAATCAATCGGAATTTGCAAACGGAGCCTGCCTGTATACGGACCGTGCAAGCGCTGTGCGTCAGTTCCGGGATGAAATGGATGCGGGAATGCTTGGCGTCAATGTTGGCGTACCTGCCCCGATGGCCTTCTTCCCATTCTCAGGCTATAAAAACTCGTTCTACGGTGACCTGCATGCCAATGGGCGTGATGGGGTTGAGTTCTATACGCGTAAGAAAATGCTTACAGCCCGTTATTAAAATTTATGTAAGGGGGATTACGCATGTCGATTGTAAAGGGAAGCACAGAGGAAATGGTGGCAAAGGATCGCAAATATCTCTGGCACCATATCTCACCGTATAACGAACAAGTGCCGCCTATGGTCGCAACGGAAGCGGAGGGCTCCTGGGTTAAAGACATGAACGGAAAGAAGTACCTGGATGCGATGGCCGGACTATGGTGTGTGAATGTGGGATATGGGAGGGAGGAGTTGGCTCATGCGGCATATGAACAGCTGCGCACATTGCCGTATTTTCCGCTAACACAAAGCCACCTTCCCGCAATCCAACTGGCAGAGAAGCTGAACGAATGGCTGAATGGAGACTATGTGATCTTCTTCTCCAACAGCGGATCAGATGCCAATGAGGTCGCCTTTAAAGTCGCACGGCAATATCACCAGCAAAACGGAGAGCCAAGCCGCTATAAATTCATCTCCCGCTATCGAGCTTATCACGGGAATTCAATGGGTGCTTTGGCAGCGACCGGACAGGCACAGCGCAAATATAAATATGAGCCGCTTGGGGGCGGATTTATCCATGTGCAGCCGCCGGACAGCTACCGTCGCCCAGAAGGACAGACGGTGGAAGAGTTTAATATCCAGTGTGCGCTTGCCATTGAGAACACGATCATTTGGGAGGGGAAGGAGACGGTTGCTGCCGTAATTATGGAGCCTGCGATCACCGGGGGCGGCATTATTATCCCGCATCCGATCTACATGCAGAAAGTGCAGGAAATCTGCAAAAAGCATGGCGTACTCCTGATCATTGATGAGGTCATCTGCGGCTTCGGGCGTACAGGCAAGCCGTTTGGACATATGCATTTTGATGTACAGCCGGATATTGTGACGATGGCCAAAGGCATTACAAGCGGTTACCTGCCGCTGTCAGCTACGGCGGTGCGCAAAGAAATATATGAAGCGTTCAAAAGCGGAGAAGACCAAAGCCACCTGCGGCATGTGAATACGTTCGGGGGCAACCCCGCCGCCTGTGCGCTGGCGCTTAAGAATATTGAGATTTTAGAGCGTGAGCAGCTTGTAGAGCGCGCACGGATATTAGGAGAGCGTCTGTATGCCGATATGAAGGAGATGGAAGCCCATCCAATGGTTGGTGATATTCGCAGCTTCGGCTTCCTGCTTGGAATTGAGCTGGTAGAGGATAAAGTGACCAAGGAACCGGCATCGGTTGAAAAGGTAGGGCAGGTGATTGCCGCATGCAAGGCCAACGGGCTGATCATTGGCAAAAACGGCGATACCGTAGGAGGCTTCAATAATGTGCTGACCTTGTCTCCGCCGCTGTCTGCAACAGATGAGGATGTGGCGTTCATTGCCGATACGCTGAAAGCGGCGCTGCAGACACTATCCTAATCGCTTGCTTGTTTATTGGATAAATAAAAAAAGGACGGGTGCTTATCTTTACGTAGAAGCATACCGTCCTTTTGTATGTGTAGATAGAATAGGCAATCATTGTGTGTATACTTTGCAAACATAGTAGGCCGACCCTTCCTCCCATTCAGCGGAAAACGAATAAATATGGAGACCTTTGTTTTTAGATAGGGTGAAGGCGGAATCATGTACTTCAACCGGCTTTGTCTCGTTATCACCAATCCATTCGTATACATGCAGTGTACCGGGCTTAGGCGGAGTAGCAAATCGAATGTTCAGTGTAGCCTGCGACGGCACAACGGTAGGGGTCTCTGTTCGTACTTGCAAAACAGGCGGGATAAAGTCAACACATGAGTCTTTGCCGTCACTGCTCCAGCAATAGCTGCTTTGAAATGCGGATACAGGTCTATCCTCAACCGTCAAAGTAGGCAGCGGCGGTGCAGGAGACGAAGCGGGCAGACTAGTTGTGCATCCTGTAAGTGCTGCCAACGACATGAAGCAGAGTGCAGTTTTTTTCATCATACAACGCCCCTCTCATAAATTGGTATCTCTACCAGTATAGACGAAAGGGGCGTCAGCATTGTACATAATCTACATATTCGACACTTTAAATCGATTCATTTCCTGTTGAAGTGTTTCAGAGAGATGAGCTAATTCGGAAGAGCTGGCGGCCAACTCTTCTACTGTTGCGCTCTGTTCCTGCGTGGAGGCTGATACCTGCTGCGTTGCCGCAGCCGATTCTTCCGTGATATTTGCGATCTCTTGTAATTCCTGCAGTATCTCTTGTGCGTTCTGTTCGATTGTATGGAAGATATCTTGAATTTTTCGCACCTGATGTTCTGTCGCTTCCGTCTTGGTAACGATTGTCTCAAGTGATCTTCCGCCATGCTCGATAATGCTCACTTGCTTTTCGACCGCTTCAAGATTGCTCTCCATTGTCCGTACGGTTACGGCCGTCTCAGCTTGAATATCAAGAATCATCTCGGTAATTTTCTTGGCGGATATGTTGGATGCTTCAGCAAGTTTGCGTACTTCATCTGCTACGACTGCAAATCCCTTTCCGTGTTCGCCTGCGCGGGCTGCTTCAATGGCGGCATTGAGTGCCAGCAGATTGGTCTGATTGGAGATATCCGTCATCGTCGTAATAATTCCGCCAATCTCTTCTGAGCGGTGTCCGAGTTTTTGAATAGAGTCCGTGGCGAATGAAACCGTACGGCTCACCATGGCGAGGTGACCAATCGCTTCATTAACGGACTGGCTGCCGTTGCGTGCTGCTTCTGTTGCTTCTAGGGCATGCTGCATGGTCGTCTGTACGTGAGAGGCGCCTTCGTTGGTTTCATTCATGGCCTGCCCCATCTTTTCAAGGATCATTGAAGTAGCATCTGCTTGTCTGCCGGTGCCTTCAGCCACTTCGTTAATTGTGATGGCGATTTGCTGCGAAGCTTCTCCTGTTTGGGAGGCTGACATCGATACATCATGGCTACTTTCACGCAGGCTGTGTGAAAGATGCTGCATATTTTGAACGAGCGATGTAAGTTCTTGCCGCATCTGTTCAAAAGAGTGTCCAAGCTGACCGATCTCGTCTGTGGCTGTGATTGCTACTTCATGCGTCAAGTCTCCAGAAGCAATACGCTGCGATTCTTTGGCAAGCTGGGAGAGCGGCAGCGTGATAGCCCGACTGATCTTTAAGGCGATGCCGAGCGCAAGAAGCAGGACGACAAGGAAGGAGATCAGCAGCGTTTCCTTTAAAAGCTTGATTTCATCGCTGACCTGCTTTGAGATTTGATGAATATCGTCAAGAGCTTTGGTACGGAACGAATCGACTTGCTTGTTGATCGTTTCTGCATACGTGTCAAATTCACCCATCATTTTATTTCCCTTTTCCGGGCCGCCTTGAATATATTCACCAGCCATCTTTTTACCGATTGCATAATAGGCATCAAAGGCGGTTTGCAGCTCCTGTAATTTTTGCTGGTTTTCAGGATAGATGGTTTTGGTTTTTTCGACGGTAGCTGCAAATGATTTGGCGTATTCTTCCGCCTTGCTGAACCCATCGTCAAATCCTTTGGCCGCACGTGTAGCACTAATATCGGTCAGCCATTGTTGAACCTGGATTACATCAAGCTTCATTTCATTGGCATGCATAGCCAGCGGGAGCACTTTGCTCTCCATCTCTTCAATTTTTTGTTTGCTTCGTTCAATCTCAAAAATGGTAAAGCCGCCCACCATGGCAAATAACAAGAAAATAACCGTAAAAGAAAGCAATAGCTTTGTGCGAATGCTTTTCAATCGTCTCTCTCCTTTTTCTATCTATAATTGAATGCTGATGATACAAATATCATCGCTGCATTCTACTCCTTCTTCTGTTTTGATTCGTTTCGCAAGTCTTTCTTGCAAAGAAATCTGCGAGCGGGAAGTCATCTGCTCCTCAATGTATCGGTATGTGTGCTCAGGAGAGCCGAAGAGATTAAACAAACCGTCAGTATACAGCAGAATCTCCGTATTTTTCTTAAAGGAGAGCACCTCTTTTTCCACAGGCATATCCATAATAATGCCGACCGGACAGCAGCCCTTCCGAAGCTTTTGTATGCTGCCATCTCCATGCTTAAGAAAGGCGGGAGGGTGGCCGGCGTTCGTATATTCGATCCTGCGTTTCTCCGTATCGATAATCATGTAGAAGGCGGTAAAATACCAAAGGCTGGCTTCCCCATGAAAAATATGATGAATATGCCGGTTCAGTTCATGAATGACTTTAACTGGATCGGTTACCCGAACAATCAATCCGCGAAGCAGTGCGCGCAGCGACATGCTGACAAGGGAGGCTGACACCCCGTGTCCCACGACATCGATTAAGATAATACCGTAGCGCCCCCGCCCGATTTCGTACCAGCAGTACATATCACCTGATAAGTCTTCAGAAGGCTGATAGAGTGCCGAAATGGCGATATCTTTGCCTTGCATTGGCTCGCTCAGAACGCTGCGCTGTACTTTTTTGGCGATCGCAAGCTGACTTTGATGTTCTTCTATCAATGCTTCGAGCTTCATCTGATTTTGTTTTTGTTGTTGAATGTATTGCCTTGTTTTATATAGAGCACATACCCGCATTTGCAGCTCAAGTGGATGGATCGGCTTCTGAATGTAATCGACGATTTGGTTGGGTGAAAACCTGTAGATAATGTCCATGGTATCTCCTTTTCCCATTATGAGAATAGGAAGATCAGAAAACAGTAAATCATCGGAAACAGAGATCAAACCGTGTTCTAGGGCTGCCTGTAAGGAAGACGTATCAAGGAGAATGAGTGTAATCTCTGCTAAGCTTCCGGTAGAAGCGATGTGCTGTAGGTGTGTCCAAGCATGTGCCGCATTATAAAATGTAACGATATTGGAATACCCGGCTTCGTGCAGTATGCCAATTAGTTCCCCACGGCTGTGTTCATCACGCTCAGCAATGACAATGCTCATATCTTCAGCTCTCCGTTCTAGTATTCTTCAAGCAACAGCGTTGTTTCTGGTTTATTCTTAAGTAAGGCAACGGCCTGCAATTCAGTGTCGACAAGCGGAAAGATCAGATCAAATTTAGCAATAGTGAAATATTCAAGAAGGCTTGCAGATTCTACGATGATTACGACCGAGCCGGGTGCTGTCTGGATTTGCTTTGTGATCGTAATGAGCAGGCCGAAACCGGTGCTGTCGATCGCCTCCATATCCCGTGTATCGAAAATATAGCCGGGAGCCTGGGTGATGTGTTCAAGAATGAGCGCTTTCGCTTTTTCCGTCTGCCCGTATAGAAGCTTTCCGATAAACGCTATTTTTTGAAACTCTCCTATCATCTCTGTTTTGATTTGGATGGATGTCTCATTTGGCTTAGAGAAGTTCATTCCATTTCCTCCCTCACTCGAATAGTAAAGCTGCTGCCGCCCCCCGGAAGTCTGGTATATTCCCATTCGTCGACTAAGGCCTGTACAAGGAGCAGCCCGCGTCCACGTTCATTCCAGATAATCTCTTCGAATGTAGTGTGTGTCATGGCCTCAATCTTCTCCGGCGGTATGCCTCCTGCTTGATCCTGCACGGTAATCTCTAGTCCCTTCTCGATATGCATCATACGCAGTGTCAACGGCATCATATGCTCTGCTCCATACAGACGCTTGGATGCCTCGATTGAATTGATTAGAAGCTCATGTACGGCCAAGAGCACTTTGTCGCTCCTCTCGGGCATGAGACTGTGCAGGGTACATCGGCAAACTTGGCGAAATAATTCCAGCATGGACAGGTAAGCATAGCCGGTTATTTCAAGGTGTAAATGCTGTTTGCTCATACGTTATCCCCTTAGTTTTTGGGTAATTAATACTAGTATAATGAACCTATAAAAATGATTGTAATGCCATGCTGTGTTTTAATCAACTACAAATTTGAAGTGATTTTCATACGGGATGACGGTGGATGGTTTACAATATAGGAGTATACTTCCTGCGCAAAGCATTGAAAGGTGCAGAAGGAAGGAGGAGGCGGATGCTCATACAGAACCTCTTCATGCTAGTCGCTGCATACATAATCGGCTGCTTTTCAGCCGCATACTATGTGATCCGTCTGCTCTTTCACCGTGACATCCGCACGGTAGGCAGCGGAAATGCCGGAGCCCGTAATGCAGGAAGAATGTTTGGCTTTGGCTGGTTTACTGTTATCTTTTTATTGGACTTTGCTAAGGGTGCGGTTGTCGTATGGCTCGCATCATCAATAGGGATGGATGATTGGGGAATGCTGCTTTCGATGCTGGCAGTTATCAGTGGGCATATTTGGCCGGTGCAGCTTAGGTTTTGCGGGGGCAAAGGTGTGGCCACCGCGCTCGGTGTCATTGCTATGTATGATCCTGTTGCTCTGCTGTACATGCTTGCTTTATGTGTTGTATCGTATCCGCTTGTACGCAATTTTACGATAAGCGGCCTGCTGAGTTTTCTTCTTATGCCGCTCGCCGTCTTTATATGGCAAATGGATGACGTGCAGGCGGTTAGCTTGCTTGTCATCGCAGTTGTCGTTGTCTTTGCGCATCGCAGGGATATCGCGGCGGATCTTAATAAGAGAAAAAAGAACAGGAGGGGATAGGCAGTGTCGCGCTATACATTCAAATTAGCGACGGAAGAGTGGGAATTCAACGAGATTCATAAGCTAAACTATGAAACCTTCGTAAAAGAGATTCCTCAACACGCGGAAAATGATAGAGAGCGGTTGGTGGATGCTTTTCATGAGGAGAATACGTATATGATTGCTCTGTGCGGCAGCGAATTGGCTGGTATGATTGCGGTGCGGGGAAGCAGACCGTTTTCGCTGGACCGAAAACTTGAAGCATTGGACACATACCTGCCTCGTGGATATCGTATGTGTGAGATACGCTTGCTCTCTGTTAGGAGAATGTATCGAAGTGGTCGTGTTTTTGTCGGGCTGGTACAGCGACTGCTTGCATACTGTACAGAGGAGGGATATGAACTGGCGCTGATCTCAGGCACCGTTCGACAGCAGAAGCTTTATCGGCATCTGGGTTTTGTCCCATTTGCTTCCCTTGTTGGTACGAGGGAGGCGCAGTATCAGCCTATGTATGCTACACGAGAGATGTTGATGAAGAACATTGCTGTTCTTACTAAAGAAGCATCAGATTCAGCAGTGCCGCCAATCAGCTTTCTTCCGGGGCCGGTTCAGGTGGAGGAACGGGTGCGGACAGCATTTGAGCAGTCGGCAATCTCTCATCGCTCGGCACAGTTTGTCCATGATGTTCAGCAGGTAAAACGCTCGTTATGCCAATTGACGAATGCCCGGCATGTAGAGATGATGCTTGGGAGCGGAACGCTTGCCAACGATGTAGTTGCCGGGCAGCTTTCACGGTTGGGGAAGCGGGGACTGATTTTATGTAATGGTGAATTCGGTGCAAGATTGATCAAGCATGCCGAAGGACTGCGACTTTCCTTTCAGACATGGCATATGCCGTGGGGGGAGGCTTTCGTGGCCGAAGAGATTGAGGAGTTGCTTCTACGTGATGCAAGCATTGATTGGATATGGGCGGTGCACTGTGAGACTTCGACGGGTATGATGAACGATATCACAATGCTGAAGCGACTGTGTGCCACATACGACATACGGTTATGTTTGGATTGCATCAGCTCTCTTGGTGTAGTGCCTGTTGATCTACGCGGTGTATATATAGCATCATCGGTAAGTGGCAAGGGGCTCGGAGGGTATCCGGGTCTATGCATGGTATTCTATCATCACGATGTTCACCCCGCGCCGGATATGCTGCCGAGGTATATGGACCTTGGCGTGTATGCGGCATATAATGGTATTCCGTTCACGCAGTCCTCAAACCTCATGTACGCATTAAAAGAAGCGCTTGTGCGTTATCGTACGGAGGAACCGTTCGTACGCATCGCCCAATTTGCAGCTTGGTTTCATTCGCATCTTTGCGCATGCGGCGTACGGAGCCTGTGTGCAGATGAACAGAATTCTTCAGCAGTCTTCACGATTGAGTTGCCTCCCTCTGTGTGTTCGCGGACATTGGGGGAGCAATTAGAAGAAGAGGGATACATAGTGAGCTACCGCAGTGCTTATTTGCTGGAGAGAAACTGGATGCAGTTCTCCTTTATGGGAGAGTGTGATAAGGAGCGCGCTTTCGCTTTGCTGAATTGTTTTCTAGAAAAGCTCTCTTCTCCTTCAAACGAACTGATAAAAAAAGATATGCGATAGTACTTCTACAAAAAAGGCTTTTGCTTTCTTATCACAGAAAGCAAAAGCCCTTTTTTCTTCAGAATCTTATTTTGCTGAGCGAATGTGCTCTCTGCGCAGTGGCTGGAAATATCCGTATGTCAACGAGCGCCAGAGCCATTCGAGCGGACCGAAACGGTAGCGCGTAAGCCAGAAACGGCTGTACACAATCTGCAGACCATATATTCCTACGCAGAGAAAGGTGCCAAAGGCGAGGCTCATCCGATTGAACAGATCAAAGCCATAAATAACGGCAAGGCTCAGAGCGGTCTGCATGATATAGTTGGTCAGCGCCATCTGTCCGACAAAGCCGAGCGGACGCAGCCGCTTTTGCCAGCTTTGCTTTTGAAGCAGTAATACAAAAGATGAGATATAGAACAGACACAAAGGCGCGCCGCTCATGGTAACAAACAACTGGATGGCCAGCGGTTTATTGGCATCGAATGCAAGAATATCCATATGAACCAGGGCGACGGCTGCAACAAGCGGTGCGCTTATCAGCAGACTTATTATCCAGACGCGTGTAACAAATGTTCTATGCTGCTCCGGGTGCTGGAAGATGCCGCGGCGTCCGGCATACAGACCGAACAAAAACAAGGGAAGGATGGCCGGTATCAAGAATGGAGCATTGCTTAAAATAAGAGTTACCTCTGCCTGAAGCCGATACGCAAGCCATTCAGTATACGAAGCATCCTGATACATCCGTACGGCTTCTTCTAGTTTAGCTGCACTGATGACCTGCTGCTGCGCAGCATACGAGGAAGTAGGCTCAACTACCAATTGAAGGGCCAGCAGCGCATAATAGCTGCACAGCAGCCCTAAGCCCCAGCCGATCAGCGCCGTATTGCTGCGCTTATAGAAGAGAAGAAGGAGAAAACCGACCAGCGCGTATGTATGTAGAATATCGCCAAACCATAAGAAGATCAGATGCAATAAGCCAAAAACAAGCAGTATAAGCAGTCGTCGTGCAAACAAACCAGCGCTCTTTATGTTTTTTTGTTCAGCCCGGCGCATAAAAATATAAAATCCGAGTCCGAATAGAAAGGAGAACATCGTATAAAATTTTGTCTGCACAAACATATCAAAAAATATGCGGATGCCATTATCGAGCGGAGACAGATGCTGCGGCAAAGTATAGATCTGCCGGATAAAAGCAGGAGAATGGAAGGCAGGCATGTTAACCAGCAGAATACCAAACAGGGCGAAACCCCTGATAATATCTAACGATACAATACGGCTGTGTCCGGAAACGGGAGTTGCTCTCATGCGTAGTCTCTCCTTTTTGTATGCTTGTCTCTTTTTATCATACTTTTGCTTAGTATAAAAGGGAGACGAGTGAAAAATCAGGCTGTAGACGGAAAAAAGTGCAGCCTCAGGAACGATCAGCGTATCCCTTGACTTGATGTATAATATTCATTATGATGTACACAATAAAATTTGTGCTTTCTCCAAAGGGGAGTAGCTAGGACAGCCAAGTCGTCATCTCGGGATCTGTATCTCCGGCTTGGTTGGCAGCATGATTGTTGTTAGCGAGACCTTTGCCACAGGGTAAAGGTTTTTACTGTATAGAAACCTTTGCCAATCACAGGTAAAGGTTTTTTGTATATGTGGTAATGGACGGCAGATGATTTACTTTTATAGGAGGAATTACCCTTGAGGAAATTTATTAATAGACTGCGCTTTATTTTGAACGTACGACGCTTTATCCCGTTTCTGGGTGCGTTTTTTACCTCGCGTGAGGTGCCGATAAAGAAAAAGGTTGTCTCTGTTTTGCTTCTGGCTGGCTATATCGTGTTTCCGTTTGATCTGATCCCAGATTTTTTAACGTTTTTTGGCATTGTTGATGATCTGGCGGTTCTAACCTTTGTCTTACAGCGCATTGTACGAATGTCTCCCCAACATCTCAAAGATAAATATGGAGCATTAGAATAAGAGAAAGAGAGGGTGCGGGCGAACGGTATTTCGCATCCATTCGGGGGAAGAGTAGCGTCATGATTCAATCCGTACTATCAAATATAGCTGTTATTTTACTCATGCACTTTTGTATTGAAAATTACAAGGCGTATGCCAGAAATAGAAGGAGTAAGCCGATACAGGTGAGTATAGGAATCGTTGCGATCGTTTCAGCCGCTTCCATCGCCATGCTGTATCTTCCTATTACCTACAATGGCTATCGCTTTGACCTGCGTGCGATCCCCCTTGTCTTTCTCGCGTCTCTGCGCGGTGGCAAGGAAGCGCTGCCTGCCCTTATTCTTGTCTCTGCTTGGCGATTCGGGATGGGAGGCGAGGGGGCAGTGCCGGGAGTGCTGTTTGGAATGGTGCTCCCTACATTATTTTCACTACGATTCAACGCTGCGCGCAGGTTTGTGCTTTTTAGTTCCGTTTGGGCCATTTCTGATGTGCCAATCATCTTTATCGTTCCGGATGGATGGCGGGCTTTCCTGACGATTTTTCCTGTGCGATATCTATCATTTCTTCTGGCGGCGTATATTCTTTATGTTTTTATTCGTAGTTCATGTCGACAACAGAAGATGCAGGAGCGGCTGCTGTTCCTTGCTGAGCGGGACCCGCTTACGGAACTGTATAATGTGCGCAAGTTCTTCGAATGTGCACAACAAGCATCACAGTCAGCAGTACCTGGTTATATCGTGCTGCTTGATGTTGACTATTTCAAGAACATCAATGATACATACGGTCACCTCACAGGCGATATTGTATTAAAGCAGCTTGCCGCAATTCTTCGTGAACGATGCAAAGAGATTGATAGAGATGCATGTCCTGTCTTCGTCGGGCGTTACGGGGGAGAAGAGTTTATTTTGTACATATCCACCCCCAACGATAGGAACGTGTCCTGTTTTCTTGAGAATGTGCGTCAAGAGGTTGAAAGCACAACTTTTCTAGCAGAGGATGGAGTGGTTCTGCCGCGGATAACCGTATCGATTGGAGCTGCAAAATTGCTTCCTCCCTTTGATCTGAAGCGAGCTGTTTTGGTGGCGGATACATGCTTGTATAAGGTGAAAGAGCAGGGGCGTAATGGCATATGCATGTATGAATAGGATGAGATAGGTGGGAGAGGTCGTATGATTTTTGTTACTGTCATTTTGCCCGTAATTCTTATTTTTTTAAGCGGCTATATACTACAGCGCGTCTTTCATCTTGATTTAAAGCCGATCTCTGCCATGGCGATTTATATTTTGACGCCGGCACTCATATTTCGAACCTTTTATACCACACCGTTAAATAAGAATCTTTTTTACATCGTGGTTATTTCCCTTCTTCTGCTTCTGAGCCTCATACTTTTGACGATGCTGACAGCCAAGATATTCAAATACGATAAGCAGAAGGAAAGCGCTCTGATGCTTTCCACCGCTTTTATGAACAGCGGAAATTACGGCGCGCCGATTATTCTTTTTGCTTTTGGGGAAGCGGGCTTTGCCTATTCAATACCGCTGATGGTGTTTCATTCGATCATCATGAGTATATTTGGTGTGTATTTTGCCGCCCGAGGCCAAAGCGGCATGCAGGCCGCGATCAAGACGGTGCTTAGAATGCCTGCGAACTATGCGGTTGTTTTGGCGGTATTGCTGCAGCAGCTTCATATTGAGATTCCAATTAATTTCTATCAAACGATTGATATGGTGGCCGAGGCCGCGATCCCAGTCGTGATGCTGATCCTGGGGATGCAGCTTGCCAATGTGTCTACCTCCTACATTGAGTGGAAGGGGATCAGCCTGGCGAGCATTATTCGCCTCGTGGCTTCTCCTGCGCTTGCCTATGGAATCTGCCAGTTCTTCCCGCTTGATCCGCTTCTTCAGAACGTACTGGTGACCACTGCTGCGATGCCGTGCGCAGCAACAACGACGATGTATGCGATTCAGTTTAACGCCAAGCCGCAGTTTGTATCCAGCAGCACGCTTGTGACGACGCTGTTAAGCTTTGTCACGCTTACCATTCTGCTGAGCATCCTGCATTGAATATAATATAATGATGTTTTATGAATCCCCTGCAGATGGACTATAGACGTCCTGGCGGGGGATTCTTTTATCATTACGGTGTCTTCTAGCGATCTATAGGCCGTGGTTTCTAATCAATTCTTAATGTTTCTTTAAACCGATTTTAGTTTTGTAAAGCTATTCTACTAGAAAATACTAGAAGGTTTTGAGGAGTGATTAAGAATGAAAATTGTGATTGCACCGTCAGGATTTAAAGAATGCCTGGACGCAGAGGAAGTAGCGTTAGCGATGGAACGGGGAGTAAGGCGCTTTGACCCGTCGATTGAACTCGATGTCATTCCGATGATGGATGGCGGAGAAGGGTTTGCCAAATCGATCGTGAAATTGAAGGGGGGACAGTTGATTTACAGGGAGGTAACAGGTCCGGTCGGGAAGGAAATCGTGAGCTACTTTGGTATTTTTGAAGAAAAAAATAAACGAACAGCCGTGATTGAAATGGCAGCAGTTGCAGGATTAAAGCTTGTGCCCCGTGAGCAAAGAAACCCATTGAAAACGTCAACCTATGGGGTAGGAGAGCTGATTCTCTCTGCGCTTGATCTAGGGGTTGACCATATTTTAATCGGCTGCGGGGATTCAGGCACATCAGACGGAGGAGCAGGAATGGCCCAGGCCCTGGGGGTACGATTCTATGATAAGAAACGTCGCATCGTGGATATTGAAGGTGGAGGCGATTTATTACAGGTTGACTTTATCGACACGACGCAGCTGGACCCACGCTTACGCCAGGCTGTAATCAATGTGGCATGCAACTGGACGAATGTGTTATGCGGCGATAAAGGGGTAGCTCGAGTGTTCGGTCCGCAGAAGGGAGCAACGCCGGAGCAGGTAGAGCAACTCTCGGCGGCATTCGAGCATTATGCGTCTCTAATTCAAGAAGCGGTATCGCTTGATGTCCGATTTTTACCCGGCAGTGGTGCCTCCGGTGGATTGGGTGCAGGATTGATCGCTTTTGCAGGCGCCTCCTTACACCCGCGTTTTCATCTTATTATCGACTACATTAACATAGAAGAAAGAATTGCGGCAGCAGATATTGTCATAACAGCAGAGGGGGCTCTGGATTTTCAAACACCAAATGAGAAGGTTCCTTCAGAGGTCGCTCGGATTGCGAAAAAAAATAACATTCCGGTCATCGCCATAACCGGCACCATTGGCAAGGGGGCTGAGTTAAATTATCTTGCCGGGATCGATGCATATGCCAGCATTATTCAAAAACCAACCACGCTGGAAACAGCGATGAAAAATGCTCCGCTCTGGATTGAGGAAAGTATAGAATCCGTCCTGCGGCAAGTATTCATTGGTTTAGAGGTTGCGAAGCGAAATATCAGTCAGCAAGAGGTTTATCAAAAATGAGGACAGGCATGCACAGCAATGTCCAGAAAACGCAGCGTATGTATTCGCTGCTCGATCAAACGGCGGTTAAGATGGCTCTTCTCATCAGCGTCCATGTGCTGTTCTTGTTGCTGATCATGTGGACGGATGGTTTGGACTATCGGGCCAAGGTTTCTTTATTCGCGTTCCTTTCTGCTATGACCCTGTGGGTGGGTACGAAGATTCCCGCTGGATTTGTGGCTGTTGGCCTTCTCGTGTTCATCGTTTTTATGCGGGCGGCGGAGGCGGAGCTGCTGTACGATGCCCTTGCTGAAGAGGTTGTTTGGCTGATGATTGGCGCGTTTATCATGGGAGAAGCTGTGAAGCAGTCAGGGTTGGCCGAGCGGTTCAGCCGATCTATCATGAGTAGATCCACGAAAAAGAGCCAGGTGCTTTTTGGGACTGCCTCCGTCTTGGTTGCTTCCGCTTTTTTTATCCCGTCTACATCGGGAAGGGCTGCTTTATCCATGCCGATCATCAAGCAGTTGGCTCAAACCTTTACAGGTGAAGAAAAAAGGGCGCTGGCCGTTATGGTGCCTGTCATCATTTTAATGAGCACATCCGCCACGTTAATTGGTGCTGGGGCTCACATTGTTGGCATCGGGATACTGGAAAAGACGGCGGGTCAATCGGTTTCTTTTTTACAGTGGATGATGTGGGGAGCGCCGTTTGCTGTTGTCATTACGGCGCTTACCTTTGTTATAATAAAAAAGATGCTGTGGCCAAAGGACGGAGCGGAAGAGATCGAACATCTAAGGGGAAAAGCAGAGGCCCAATCCCCTCAGCCTTTTCATGTGCAGGAAAAGAAAACGCTCGGATTAATCTCCGTTTTAATGATTGGTTGGGTGACGGAAGGGATACACGGATATGATACCGCGCTAGTCACAATGGGCGGGGCGATCTTGATGATGCTGCCCACATATGGAGTGATTAGCTGGAAAAAGGGACTGCAGTCGGTTTCCTGGAATTTAATCGTATTTGTTGCGGCGGCAACGGCACTTGGCAAGGTGCTGGTTGATACCGGAGTTGTTAAATGGATGGAAACAGAAATGTTTGGTGCGCTGCATGTATTCGTTCATCCTCCGGAATGGTTAACGGTCCTCGTGATCCTGCTGATCACAGTCACAAGTCATTTATACATTACCTCCCATACGACACGTGCTGTCGTCTTTATCCCGAGCTTATTGATTTTTGGAAAGACGGTTGGTGCTGATCCTGCGGCGGTTGTATTCTTAAGCTTACTGGGGATGAACTATTGCATAACGTTTCCTGTCAGTTCAAAGGCCTTGCTGCTATTTTATGAGGACGGGAACATTTCTTATGATGCAAAACAGCTAATAAAAGTAAGTGCGGTCCTAATGCCCCTCTACATTATTGTGATGATGGTTTTTTACTTCGCATTTTGGAAGTGGACGGGGATGGACTTACACATGAGGTGACAAGGTGAAAAAGCATATTTTACTCGTTGAGGATGATGAGAAAATTGCCCGGGTGATTCAACTGGAGCTGGAGTATGAAGGGTATGAAGTCAGCATCGCCTATGCAGGACGCGAGGGAATGGCTATTCTGGCTAAGGAGAAAATCGACCTGGTTATCTTAGATGTAATGATTCCTGAGTTGAACGGTATGGAAGTACTGCGCAGGATGCGTCAGGAGGACAACGAGACGATTGTCATTATGCTGACGGCACGCAATTCTGTATATGATAAAGTGAATGGGCTTGATGCAGGTGCGAACGATTATATGACCAAGCCTTTCGAAATTGAAGAGCTATTGGCCAGAATCCGAGCGCACCTGCGCATGAAGGAGAACGTTCTTTCTGCGGGAGAATCGGATATCCTCAGAATCCGTTCGCTTACGATTCATATACATACGAGAGAAGTGTATAAAAATGACCAGCTTATTGAATTAACGCCAAGAGAATATGATTTGCTCCGTTATTTAGTGAACAATAAAAACAGGGCGCTTGAACGGGAGCAAATCTTAACCGAGGTATGGGGCATGGATTATTATGGAGAGACGAATGTGGTCGATGTGTATATCCGTTATTTACGAAAAAAATTAGCCGATTCAAAGGAAGAGCACTTGATCCAAACGGTCCGCAGTGTCGGATATATGATAAAGGAATGAGGGTATGAGATTACAAGCCCGAATCCAGTTATCCACAACGGTTGTTTCTATCGTTCTGCTGCTGATTGCCAATACCGCTATTTATTTTATATTTAAAAATGTGGTGGTGTCTTCTGAACAAAGCCGTCTCGCTCAAACAGCAGGCAACATTGTTAAGGAGCTGAATACGAACAAGAAGACAAGCATGGAGCAGATATTGCAGACGTATGTAATGAGCGATGGGGTGATCCATATCATTAATTCGAAGGCTGTACCGCTCATTCAGAAGACAACAAATGAATCCAAGGAATACCGAAATATACCGGGGACGTTCAAAAATGGTCAGTTTGAAGGTGTTGTGGTGTATAAAGGCTCTACCTTTATTATGGCTTCGGTTCCTACGATTTATGAAAATGGAGAGATCGTTAACTTACAAGTTTTTGAGAACGCGAACGCTCTCTATGAAAATATTAATGATTTAAAATGGGTCATCGTGTTCGCAACGATGAGCGTCATTATAATTTTATTTGTGACAGGTCGTTTTTTAGGTCAGGTTATTTCGTCACCGATACAGCGCCTGACGCAAACGATGAAGACGATTGAAGAAAAGAAAACGTATGATCAAATTGATATTACAAATCAAGAGAAGGATGAAATTCATGAAATGGCGATGACGTTTAATCGCATGATAGCAAAGCTTGAGGAAAGCTACGCGAAGCAGGAACGATTTGTTTCGGATGCTTCTCATGAATTGAAAACACCGTTAACCGTAATTGACAGCTATATTAAACTCTTGCAGCGGTGGGGAAAAGAGCGGCCGGATGTATTGGAGGAAGCGATCGAAGCGATCGGGTCGGAAGCAAGCCGGATGAAATATGTAACAGAGCAATTACTAGAATTGGCAAAACCGGAAGAGATGATCCATGATTATAAAGAAGTGGTAAATATCGTACCGATCGTTGAAAAGACGATTCAACGATTGCAGCGGACGTATGACCACACGATCGAGTTTCATCATGAGAAGCAGGACTTTTTTATCGAAGTTCATGAGCAAAGCTTTGTTCAAGTACTCATCATCTTAATAGACAACGCCAAGAAGTACGGACGTTCCCGAATCGAGGTAGGGCTAAAAGAGCAAGAGCAAATGGTACATCTTACTGTGAAGGATTATGGGATCGGCATTCCGTTGGAGGCTGGAGCCCACGTTTTTGACAGAATGTATCGTGTAGATAAAGCAAGAAGCCGTAAAACGGGAGGCTCGGGCCTGGGCCTCTCCATTGCGAAGCGAATTGTCGAACAACACCATGGTGACATCCTTTTGGAGAGCGTGGAAGGCAAGGGGTCTACGTTTACCGTCATCTTTCCGAAGCTGGAGGCGCTATAAATGAAAGTGAAGGTTACACTTCTTGTTCTTAGTATAGTGGGCGTAGCTTTCCTATTGTTTGAGATGGTTTATAATGAGCATCCAACGTTCATTACAGCCAAAAAGGCGGAAGCGGTGGCCACAAAACTGTACGGAGGAAAAGTACTAGAAACGAGAGCCAACAAGGCCGATTATCAAATATCCTTAGAAAATGACCGGGGATTGTATGAACTGCATGTAGATGCCAATACGGAGAAAATCTACGATATAAAACTGATCAAAAGAAAAGACACTCCTCTAACGCTGGAGGAGGCGGTTGGCAGGACGGGACAGAAGCATACGATAACAGATGATTTGACGAACAACGGTGTCACTGCGGTTCCGCTTACTAAGCAGGAAGCAAAGGCAATCGCCCTAAAGCAGCTCGATGGTCAAATTACAAACATCTCCACCGTATCCACCGAAAAGGGCTTGCATTATATAGTGACAGTGAACGGGAAAAAAGAAACGGCCAATGTCTATGTGCAGAGCAATAGCGGCATTGTTACATCTACCGTTTGGAAGAAACATGATGATGAGAACGACGATGATCCTAACGATCCTGACGATCATAGCGACGATGATGTAGATGACGACAGGCCAGAGAAGGATGATTCAACATCCGATCCTGAGTGATTCTGTGAATGTATCCTCGCTTCATGAGCGGGGATCTTTTTTTATGGCGATAAATCTATTAATGGTACCATTTGTATTCTTCTTTGAACGAAAGTGAATAAATTTTTCTTGTCATCTTTCTGTAAGGTTACTATAATAGTAGTAACTTTTTAGGGGGATTGCTATGGATCGTAGAATTTACATGCTTGCGATTTCGGCATTTGTCGTCGGAACCGTAGAATTAATTATTGGCGGGATTTTGCATCTGGTTGCTGCGGACCTGCAGGTTTCGGTTAGTGCAGCGGGCCAGTTAATCTCCGTTTTTTCACTTATTTTTGCTATCGCCGCTCCGGTCTTGTTAGCCGCAACAGCAAAGTGGGAGCGGAAGCGTCTGTATATCGGGGCGTTATTCGTCTTTCTGATCGGTAATGTTCTTGCTGTGTTCAGTCCGAGTTATGAAATGCTGCTGGCTGCCCGCGCGCTGGAAGCGGCCAGTGGGGCACTCGTGATCGCTCTGTCGCTTTCCATGGGCTCGGCTCTCGTCGCACCGGAGTATAAAGGACGTGCGCTGGGGATTATCTTTATGGGAATCAGCGGTTCACTGGTGCTGGGCGTTCCCCTCGGCATGGTGATTGGAGAAGCATATGGCTGGCGGGCGCCGTTTGTGGCCATTTCGATTTTGACGGTCCTCGTTCTGCTCAGCATGTCTATCCTGCTGCCAAAAACAGAGGCGGCAGGTGAGCAGGTGCCGCTGCGGCAGCAATTCAGTGCGCTGAAACATTCGAAAATCGCCAGTGCCCAGCTCGTATCCTTTCTTATGCTGACCGGACATTTAACGTTGTATGCATATTTTACGCCGTTTTTGCAGTCCGCCATTCATATGGAGCAGGGCATGCTTAGCGTCGTGTATTTCATTTTTGGGATTGCGGCTGTCATGGGCGGCGGCATCGGAGGCTGGATTTCGGATAGATGGGGTGCAGGCCGCTCCATTTTGACGATGATTCCGCTGTTTGCTCTTTCCATGCTTGTGCTGCCGCTTACCACCCATGTGCCCCTGTACGTATTTTTGGCGGTAGTGATCGTGTGGAGCGCATTGAGCTGGGCATTTTCTCCCGCGCAGCAGACGTACTTAATTGCAAATGCCCCGGAGACGTCTGACATTCAGCTTGGTCTGAATCTATCCGCTACCCATCTGGGCATTGCGTTTGGCTCCATGATCGGCGGCGTTGTGCTGGAAAAAAGTTCGGTGGTATACAATGCGTGGGCAGGTGTTGTCTTTGTGCTGCTGGCTTTCGGTTTTGCCTGGTATTCGATTACCCGCTCCCCCGCTCGCCAAGCGGAGACGGCGCCCGCGTCGCAGCAGGCGTACTGACGCCAATAGCTGTAAAAAAAAGGATGTGTCCGATGAGGACGCATCCTTTTTTTAATAACGCAAGCGCAGCAAAATGCTTGGTATCTCCTCATCCCGCATGAATTGATCCCCGTATTTCTCGGCGATCTTTGCCAGAGCCAGATCATGAAAGAAGAACTCGATGAAGAATTTCACAAACGGCGGCGACATCGTTTTCATTGCCTGCCAACGGCCGTGTTCTCCTCCGGCAAACAGACCGGTCTTCTCATCGACGATGATGAGCTGGAACTGCTCTAACTTATGGTGCTCATCCGCGGGTAGAAGAACGTGCACGTTCGCAAGGTCGGCCTCCATCTCCCCGACGACAAGCGCGGTAACGGCAATGCCCTGCCGCTCTTTTTCCTCTAGGAGCGGTACATAGTCAGCGAACGTATCGTGCCATGCCGAAATGAAAATGGACTCGCTTGCTTCCGCAATCATCTGCTTGCATTGAGCGTGAATGGATGCTCCGTTTTTTAAGCTCCATACGCGGTCATCTGCGATGGTTCGCTTGGGCTTTGCGGCCTGCAGGGCCTGGATGTTTGCTTCAAATTCTTTTGTGAGCTTCTTGATGGCGATCGATAGCGGGAGCGCGGAATACAGCTTCTTTTTCTCTGAGACAGTATCAAGGATCATCCCCTTTTCAATCATGCGGGATAGCACTTCGTATACTTTGGCTTTTGGCACGCCGGAATATGTAACGATATGCGTCGCGTCCATAGGTTCCTCGCTTGTAACTAGCGTTTGATATACTTGACTTTCATATTGGGAAAAACCGAATTTCTGCAGCATAGCTCCTCCTGAATCATAGGCAGACGAACTGCCTGTTCCTTATGATTGTACCAGTTTCTCTCGTCCAGTTTCTACTGCAGGAGGTGACAGACTATTTTTTTCAGTGGTGCAGGGGATTTTTCGGTTTTGTGGAATGTATAACATACATTTAATTGGTAAAAGGGGAGGGGGGAAAGTGAAACGCAAATGGTTTTTGTTTTTTGTGATCATTGCTGTTTTCATGTATGTAAATAACAGTTCTTTTTTTGCAGATCGACGTACCGGCGAGCCGCTGCTTTTAGCACATCGCGGCCTTGCGCAAACGTTTTCTATAGAAGGTGTAACCAATGATACGTGTACAGCGGAGCGTATATACAAACCGGAACATCCGTACATAGAGAATACGATTCCCTCCATGGAAGCTGCTTTTCGAGCTGGCGCTGATATCGTTGAATTCGATATACGACCGACAAAAGATGGGCAATTCGCAGTGTTTCATGATTGGACTCTTGATTGTCGAACAAATGGAAAAGGCGAGCCAAAAAACTATACCATGGCGGAGCTGAAAAAATTAGACATTGGATATGGCTATACGTTTGATCATGGAAACACGTATCCTTTCCGGGGCAAAGGCATCGGGCTCATGCCGTCTATGAGCGAAGTTCTCGCCCATTTTCCGGAGCGATCCTTTTTGCTGCATATAAAAAGCAATGATGCGAGGGAAGGAGAACAGCTTGCACAGTATCTCTCTACCCTATCAGAAAAGCGCCTGCGTCAGCTGACCATATACGGTGGGGACCGGCCGATTTCTGCCGTAAAGGAAAAGCTCCCCCAGGCTCGGGTGATGTCAAAGTCCACGATGAAAAGCGGCTTACTTCCTTATCTGATTGTAGGCTGGACAGGGTACGTTCCAGCAGCATTGGAGCATACACAGCTGCATATTCCTGAAAAAATAGCGCCGTGGTTGTGGGGTTGGCCGGACCGTTTTTTAAATCGGATGGATAAGGCGGATACTCGTGTCATCGTCGTAGGGGGAGATGGGAGTGATTTTTCCAGCGGGTTTGACACGCCAGAAGATATAAAGCGCCTACCTCCCAACTATAGTGGTGGGATTTGGACGAATCGGATTGATCGAATCGCTCCTTTGTATTAAAAATAAGAAAAGATAGAGAGAAAGGAAGAAAATATGAAAACAATCGGTTTAATTGGCGGAATGAGCTGGGAGTCATCGATTGAATATTATCGTTTGATTAATCAATTGGTGAAGCAGCACCTGGGCGGCCTTCATTCAGCTAAGAGCATGATGTATAGTGTTGACTTTGAGGAAATTGAACAATACCAACGGACAGGTAAGTGGGAAGAAGCGACTGCTATGATGACGGATATTGCCGTCAAATTAGAGGGAGCGGGCGCTGACTTTCTTGTGATTTGCACCAATACGATGCACAAAATGGCCAATGAAGTGCAGGCTGCGGTTGCAATTCCGCTTCTGCATATCGCTGAAGCTACCGCTGACCGTATTGCATCCCAGGACATAACAAAAATCGGCCTTTTAGGAACCAAATATACGATGGAACAGGATTTTTATAAAGGCAGATTACTCAACAGGGGAATGGAGGTGCTTGTTCCGCAAGAAGAGGATAGAGAGGCTATACACCATATTATTTATGATGAGCTCTGTAAAGGCACCATTTTGCCTGAATCGAAAGAGAAATATAAGGAAATCATCGGCAGGCTTGTTGCGGAAGGAGCCGAGGGAATCATCTTGGGCTGCACGGAAATTACGCTGCTGATAAAGGATGGGGATTCTCCTGTCCCTCTGTTTGATACGACATACATTCATGCGGAGACGGCAGTGGAGCTGGCTTTGCGTACACCATAATCCTTTCTGTGACAGCAACGTACGACCCCACACAAAAAGCCACCTGCTGCGAGGTGGCTTTTCATCGTCTTAGCTGCCCAGATCCAATGTTTTCCCGGTTTCTGCATACGTTTTGATATTGCTTAGAATCATTGGCCAGGCTTGCCGGGTGTTGTCATAGGATGGGTGATCGGCCGGCCACTGGTCATTGACCAGGCTCAGCTTCGTGCAAGCGCCGATCGGCTCTAGAGTAATGGTCACGCGCGTTGTAAGCTCGGCGTGGTTAGGGTAATAAGCGGGTCCCGGATGCTCCAAATAGCTGAATATCCGGTTCGGTTCAAACGCCAGTAGCTTGCCGTATACATGTACTGTATCGTCACCCTCCGGTCCCGGGCCTACGTATGCCAGCTCGTCTCCGACCTGAAAGGTCGAGCGAATGGTGCAGCCGTACATCGTCTGTGAGACCCCCTCATCCGAAATGAGAACGTTCCACACGTCCTGGGGTGGGACTGCGATATAATACTCATAACTCAAGTCCATGCGTATGCCTCCTGTATGGTGCGAGATTTGGAATTGTAAAGAGATGTTCTGGCTGTTACTCTTACTATAAGAAAAAAGTGGAAAGCTGTATTGTAAAAACGCGACAGGAGGGCTGCTTATGAAAAACGAGCAGAATAAGCTGCCAAAAGGGCTGCTTCATCCGACGGCTAACGAAAAGAAATTCTCGCTAAAAAGATTTGGTCCTTCCTCTGATGCGGGCTATTTCATACAGCATTATTGGATCGTCAGATGGAATCTGCCGGATCAAACCTCTCATCTTCAAACGCTGATTCCTTACCCCAACGTCAATCTTGTTTTTGAAAAACACCGCACCCGGATTTACGGTGTGGCAAAATCAATATCTACTCATCTGCTGGAAGGGTATGGGTGGGTGATCGGCATAAAATTTAAGCCCGGGGGATTCTATCCGTTTTTCCAAAAGTCTGTATCCGAATTGACCGATCGTTCTCTTTGTGTGGAGGAAGTGCTCGAAAGTGACAGCGTTTCTCTTGAGGAAGCGATTCTTTCACAGCCGGATGACGAACAGATGGTGAGCCGGGTGGAAGCCTTTATACTGGAGCATCTGCCTGAGCGGGACGCGAATGTGGAGCTTGTTAGTAATCTCGTCAGCACGATTCAAAATGATCGAACAATCAGTAAGGTAGAGGATGTAGTCCGTATAACCGGGATCAACAAGCGAATGCTGCAGCGGTTGTTTGAGCGCTATGTCGGAGTCGGACCCAAGTCGGTCATTCAGCGCTATCGGCTCCATGAAGCAGCCGCACTGATCGACGAGGGGACTGTAACGGATTGGCTGGATCTATCAGCAGCGCTCGGTTATTACGATCATTCGCATTTCATCAGAGATTTTCGATTGATTGTGGGCTTGTCACCGGAAGAGTATCGAGAGAAAAGGAGTAAATAATGAATAGTTTTCTTGTGTTTACCGTCTTCTTCACAGGAGCCGTGGTTTTGCTGATTGGCATTATTATCGGGAAGATGCTCAGCAAAAAAGAAATACCGGATAGCTACTATACTCCTTTTGATCATATTACCGCTCAGTCTGCTGTTGAATTTCATGAAGAAAAAGAAGAAAAGGAAGAAGAAGACGGCCAGGGTGATGATAAGGAGAAAAATAACCGCAGCAAGAAATGATATGTATGTTCTATTGCGGCATCGTTTTCAAAAAGGCATTGCACTGCATTTTCAGAACGACGGTATCGTCCTGATTCGATGCCGTGAATTGCAACGTCAGCAGACCTCTTTTTCCGCTGGAAGAGCGTTTTTGACCGACAACTTCCACCTCGGTGTATAGCCGATCCCCTGGGCGTACCGGAGCGGGCCACTGCAGATGATCCAATCCGGTTCCGCCGAGGATTTCTGTGCTGAATCGGTTGCTCTGTACCCATTTATTCCAAATTACGCTTGCGGTGTGAAGACCGGATGCGATGATGCCTTTAAACGGACCGTTTTCAGCAAATTCGCTATCGATATGAATCGGCTGCGGGTCATATTTACGGGCGAATTCATCGATTTCCTCAGCGGTAATAAGTACGGCATCCAATGTGAAACGCTGGCCGATTTCAAACTGTTCAAAATACATAGGCAAAAACTCCTTTTACGCTTATCATAGCTGTGGGGCTTTATCTAGTCAATTTTGTAGGATATAAAATAGTCAGATAGGGGAGAGGACATATGGTAATTGGAGAAATTGGTGAGATCATTCGATATCCAATCAAGTCATTTCAAGGGGAGAGCGTTCAAAATACAACAATAGAGTCCTATGGTTTATATGGCGATCGCAGTCATGCTTTCCTCGATCTGACAAGACCGGGGAAGTTCCTGACGGCGACCCAGCTTCCAGAAATGGTCGCATACCGCGCTCGGTTTACCGGACCGGAAAGCACAGAGAGGTTTCCTGATATTATGGTTACAACTCCAAATGAGGAGACGTATATGTGGGGGAGTGATGCCCTCCGGAAGAGGCTTGCGGAGGCATCAGGTAGAGAGCTTTCGGCGATTCAGTATGCGCCGCACCACGTTCCAATCGGTGCCATCGAGGAAGAACACCTTTTACTGACGACAGATGCATCGCTCGCCAAGCTAGAAGAGCTTTGGGGCGAGCGGGCAGATAACCGTCGTTTTCGCCCCAATATTTGCCTATCCCTTTATGAGCCGATTCCTTTTCTTGAAGAGACATGGTTTGGCAAGCATCTAATCGTAGGAGAAGCAGAGATCATAGTCAAGCGGCACTGTGAACGGTGTATGATTATCACGATTGATCCGGATACAGGCGACAGGTCGCCCTCCCTTTTGAAAACAGTAGCACAGCAAAGAAGCAATTATTTTGGTGTGTATGCATCCGTACAGCGAACCGGAAAAATTAGCGTAGGTGATAAAATTTATCTTGCTGATGATATGTAATATCCCTATCCGGCTGCTTCTTAGCGGACCGTGAAGATAAATACACCCCCGTGAAAATAATGAGAAGACCGATGATAAGGTTTGGAGTAATCGGCTCATTTAATAAGAGATAGCCCCACACCATGGCGGTTACCGGAATAACGTAAGTGACAGTGCTTGCAAATTCCGGTCCACCGCGCATCATCAAATCATAATAGAGAAGGTGAGCAATGCCGGAGCCGAAGCATCCAAGTCCGATGACAGCAAAAATAGAAAGAGGATCGAGCAGCAGCATAGGAGTGAGGGGCTCTGTTATAAGCATTCCCACAATACCTGCGACCGCGCCGAACAGCAGGGAGTAAAACGTGATCGCCAGCACGCTGATGCCGGATAAGAACCGCTTCGTATAGTGCGAAGCAAAACCATAGCTTAACGTTGCCAGTACCATGGTTCCGACACCAATGAAGCGTTGTCCCAACAGGTCTCCAATCTGGAAATTCATCAATGTTACAATACCGAAAAAACCAACGAAAATACCGACCCACTGTTTTTTGGTAAGCGTGGCCGAAAACAGTAAAAAACCGAGCAATCCTGTCCAAAGCGGTGTCGTCGCATTAAGCACGGAGGCGGTGCTGCTGTCTATTTGGGTTTCGCTTAGCGAGATCATTCCCCAGGGGAAGGCTGCATTACAAATTCCCACTACCGCTATAGATCCCCAGGGCAGCTTTGTAGGAAATTCCCTCCGCTTCCACCAAACCGCTGGCAAAAGAATAAGAGCACCGGCCAGACACCGCAAAAACACGGTTCCCCATACGCCCGCAGGCTCAAGCAACCACTTCATAAACACAAATGATAATCCCCAGATAAAGCTAAGGCCGAGTAAAGTGCTGTATAAACGAATCATCTTCTTGCTCCTTTTCACAAAATTTCTTTCATTATGAAATAATTTCGCTGCAGGGTCTTTTCATATCTTGCTTTTTTATTTTATCAACTTATAATGTAAGTAAGTACTTGCATTAAGGAGAGTGTTGATGGAAAAGGATATACAGGATACAAGAGAGAGAATTTTGCAGGCGGCTACTGCCTTGATGAAGGTGCACGGCTTTAAAGGGGTGACAACCAAAGCAATCGCTGGTGAGGCAGGCGTCAATGAGGTTACACTATTTCGTCATTTCGGCAGCAAAAAAGCGATTCTTGAAGCAATTATCAAACAGTGGACGTTAGACCGCAGTGTGCTGGAGCAGGTAAAGCAGCAGATTTCGTGGGAGCTTGAAAAGGATTTGCATTTATTTGCATCCGCTTACCAGAAGTTTGTCCGTGAGCATCAAGAAATCATTATGATTATCATCAAAGAGATCAGCTCCTTTCCGGGGCTTGATGAGAAGTGGGCTGCGGTGCCGGGATTGCTGAAGCAGCTTCTGCTTGAATATCTGCAAGAGATGCAGGCGAGAGAAGAGATTATAGATACGAATCTAGAGGCACAGGCTCTGGCATTTTTATGGATGAACATGGGGATGTTTATGTCGCAGCGTCTTCTAGGAGAAAGAATGATGTCTATGCAGCCGGAGGAATTCCTGGATGCGAGCATTCATACTTTTGTGCGCGGACTTCAGCGGTAAAAGAGGAGGATGAGGGGATGCTGCTCGATAGCATTAATATGTATACATGGATTTGGCTGTTTCTCATTGTGTTCATGCTGCATGATTTTGAAGAAATTATTACCGTGGAGACATGGCTTACCAAAAACAAAACGAAGGTGCTTCATCGGTTTCCCTCGCTTGTCACACGGTATCAAGCAGTGTTTGAACGACGGTTTGCCATGAAGACAGCGCAATTTTCGTTTGCGGTGGCCTGGATTTTTGTCCTTCTCTCGGTGATTACGTTTTATACGAGCCAGACACTAGCGTATGGTGGCTCTTTCCTGTTTTATGTTGCTGCCCTGCACGTATTGTTCGGCAATGTGTGGACGCATGTAATCCAGAGTGTGGTGCTGCGCGGGTATACACCGGGCGTAGTAACGGCAGTCATACTCGCTCTTCCATACACTCTATATATGTACAGCCGCCTGCTTGCAGAAGGGTATATTACATGGTCGCTAATCTGGATTGCCGTTCCTTTAAGCATTGTGCTGCTTCCGGTTGTTTTCTTCGGCTTACTTCTTGGGCGCAAGTGCATTTCATAGGAGGTTGGAGATGGGCTTTATTTTTTTGATTGCCTTTGGCATTGGATTGTTTGGTTTGGGCTGTCTGATTGTTGGCGGGTACTTGGTTCATCGAGCCTTACGGAAAAAGAACTGGCTGCCCTGTCTTGGTACAGTCTTATTATGGTGGATCGCCTGGGAATGTCTCTCGTTTTTCTGGGAGATCTACATCGGTGTACGAAATTTTACGCCATAAGAAGGTACAGCGAAACGAAAACAGCCGGTTCCTAGCGGAACCGACTGTTTTTTACTCTGCTATGGGGTGGTGCTATTCAGTAGTGAAGCGGTTTCTGGCGTGCGTTCCAATCGCCAGCGCAGTAAACCCTCCGTTCAACGCAAGCCCTATTCTTTCCTTCAAAGTCGCTGATAAGTATGCCATACTTCCTCAGTCCCTTCTGTTAGGAGTGTACTAGCTTGTACTTTTATATTACCCCCTGTCTACGCAAATAAAACATAAAAAGAAAAAAGTGAAGGTATTTCTTTAATTTTCCTATTCGTTATTGACTTTTAAAGTCGTAGCGATGTTTAATAGTAAATAAACTTTATAGCATTCTTATCAAGAGAGGCAGAGGGACTGGCCCGAGGAAGCCTCAGCAACAGACTTTGGAAGTACTGTGCTAACTCCAGAAGCATGCAGGCTGAAGATAAGAAGAGTCATTTAATGTGATACTGGCACCTCTTCTCATTTTGGTAGGAAGGGGTTTTTTAGTATAAAAAATATAGTGGGGTGAGCGGTATGTCAAACGATGTAATGAACGCATTGAAGCTGCTAAAAGAAAAGGAGTGGGTGGATTTAACCCATACATTCGGTCCGGATTCACCGCATTTTTCGGCATTTCCTTCCGCTGAATTCAAGACATTATTTACGCACGATGATGGATTCTTTGCACAAAGCTTTACATTTGCGGGACAGTATGGCACTCATCTTGACGCACCGATTCATTTTGTCAGAAATACACGATATCTAGATGAACTGGGATTAAAGGAGCTGGTTCTGCCGCTCGTTGTGATTGATAAATCAAAGGAAGCGGAAAAAAATCATGATTTTACCCTGACGGTGGACGATATTGTGACATTTGAAGAGGAATACGGAAGGATTGACGAGGGGACATTTGTTGCTCTGCGTACCGACTGGAGCAAGCGCTGGCCTGATAAGGAAGCTTTTGAAAATAAGGATACGGACGGTAATAACCATGCGCCTGGCTGGTCGGTGGAAGCGTTAACCTTTTTATTTGAAGAAAGAAAAGTAAAAGCAATAGGCCATGAAACATTTGATACGGACTCGGCTGTTGATTTTCAAAAGAACGGGTCGCTTCTAGGAGAGTATTATGTATTGGAACAGGATACATATCAGGTGGAATTGTTAACGAATTTAGACAAGGTACCGGCAAAAGGGGCAGTGATTTTTAATATTGTTCCCAAACCGAAGAAAGCATCAGGGTTTCCGGTGCGTTCCTTTGCGGTGCTGCCATAGAGCGGTGAAGTAGGTGAAAAAAGGATTTTGCAATACAAAATACGAAATATAGTTGTACATGGAATCAAAATTTTGGAAAGCGGGGGATGGGTGTGATTCATGATGTGGGGGAGTTTGCGAAGTTTTTGGATGGCGTGCGTAAACGCACCATGCAGTATGTTGGCACAGTTCCAAATTCGATTCTGGAATGGAAGCCGGCGGAAGGAAAGTTTTCGACAGGGGATATTCTGCGCCATCTGGGTTCCTCTCAACTCATGTTTTTATCTGTATTGGAGCACGGGGAATGGAACTACCCCGGTCATGACAGTAGTAAAGGAGAAGATATAGAAGGAATTACTCGCTACCTTGAAGCCTGTCATAGCCAACTGATGAACGGATTGTCGGCTTTAGGAAATGAGCTGTTGGCAAAAAAAGTGCCTACACTGCATGGACATGAGGTAAGCTCGTGGAGGATTATGATGGCATTGGTAGAGCATGAGATGCATCATCGGGGCCAGCTCTCAACATACCTTCAAATGAATGGCATCGAGCCGCCGCAAATTTTTGGCCTAAAAATTGAACAGGTTCAAAAAGGATAGTGTCTTATAGGAAAGAACGACCATCATATTGTTGAGAAAGTCATTGCTTAAGCCAGGTATACTTACTGGATAAAACGACAAGGGATATTGTTGTTGTATATTTAATTGATGCGCTGTAATGATGAACTTCCTTATCCCTAATTTTTTCTTCTTATCAAACCCATGATAACAAACAAATCAGTGTATAAACAGAATGCATGAAAGTCCCAACATAGTTGAAGACCCAACGTCAATCATCTCATCTTAGAAAGTAGGTGAAGTGAGTATAATTAATGTTTACCTAAGCTCTCTATTAAATTAACTATAGTTACAACGACAGCAAATACGATGGCCATACTGAAATAAAGAAGCCAGGTTTTCATTTTAAAATAAAGGTACGTGTCTTTCTTAGATCGTACATCGTATAGGAAAAACAGGAATGCAGCAGAGAAAATAATGATCGTATATTTTAGTAAATTGTAACAAAACATTTCTATTATTATCATTATGGATTTTCCTTTGAGAAAAGATACTATACGTTAACACGCCTGTTTAGTATCCGTTTATGGATACTAAGGATTTGGTGATGATTCACCATGGATCCTATTGGATCATCAGCACCCTTGATACGTTAATTCGACTTTAGATAACAAGGTTCCTTTTATGTAATGGATTATTTAGCAGAAGGGCCGTTACATTTTGTTATGGAAGTATGCTTCTTTTTAATTCCATAATAAAATAGTTAAAGAATGTAATGATTGGGATAAGAAGTACTAACACCACTATACCTAAGCTATCAAATAATCCGTCTGTCTGTTTATGAAATGTTTGAGCATCTAATTTGTAAAGGGACATTGTCGCTATGGATAGAATAAGCATATTAACAATAAAGGCAGTTAATAATCCGAACCATTTGTTTTTCTTTTTGTTTAATATCCAACAGGAAATGGTTGTAGAAGCGAATAAAGAAAATAGGATGATAATAAAAAACACTATATTCAAAAGCTAGCCCTCCTTATAACTATAAAAATCTCGCGCTGCACATTGAATTTTGATAAGTGTAAGCTATCATAAGTATACGGCATTTCAAATACAAATTAGTAATAAAATTCCTTTAATAGCAAGGGAAGTAATATTCAATACGAAGCCTTTCATTACCATGCCTCAAAGTCGGTTCGTCTCCCACACAGAAGCAGTGCAGCTGATTGTACAATATGCATTTAATGACTTGTAGTTACATCGTATAGAAGTAGGAGTGATGCCTCACAATATTGGATCCATTCGCGTATTAGAAAAAGCAGATTTTCATAAAGAAGGGATAGCCAAAAAAATGTTAAGATAAACGGCAAATGGGAAGACCATCAGGTTTTAACCATCGCTTTTTCGCTGAATTGGGAGGAAATGATGGATATAAGTCTTTTGAAACCGTATATCATAAATTGTTTATTTATTCATAATTATAAAAAATAGAAAAGTAAGTACATACTTTCTGATGAAGGGAGAACACTCATGAATACATTAGTAAATGATAATCTGTATCAAACAAGAAATAACCTAGTAAAGGAGATTACTTCATTAAGTGATGCTCAATTTAATAGCAAGCCGGATATAAATAAGTGGAGTATAGCACAGGTTTGCCATCACTTATTTTTAGTGGAAGAGGCATCTATAAAGGCGATTGCATGGGGAATAAAAGAGACGGATCGTACTCAAAAAGAACGTAAAAACATTCATCTTATATTAGATAGAACGAAAAGTATTAAGGCTCCAAAAATCGTTGAACCGGATACAGAACCATTTAACGTTCAGCAAATAATTGATTTGTTAAACGATTCTAGAAAAAAATTGATAGCTTTTCTAAGTACTATAGAAGATAAATCTATACTGGCGGAAAAATCAGTTAAGCATCCTGCTCTTGGTGAATTACCCCTTGATCAATGGATTGAGCAGATATATTTGCATGAACAGCGACATATAGAACAAATAAGGGAGATAAAATTACGTGTTAATTCTTGATAGCAACAACGTTCAAAACCATAAAATTATTATGTAAACAAATGTGTAGTCAAAAAAGTAAGTAATATACTTATTTAATATGCAGAATATTGCAAGTTGTATTTGCTCTTTTCTGATACATATACTACAGTGATTATAAATTTACTGAGTATAATTTCAGATAGGAGTAGAATCATGAGGGGAATACGGTATCTTTTTTTCTTTTTGGGATTGTTATTTTTCGGATTGGGCAATGCAATGGCGGTCAAGGTGCAGTACCTTGGTCTGCATCCGTGGGAAGTGTTAAATGTCGCGCTATATGAGCGATACGGTCTAAGTATCGGTACGTGGTCTGTTTTTTGCGGATTGATGCTTGTGCTTCTGTCGCTGATTATAGACCGTAGATATATAAATATCGGTACGTTTTTAAACGCGCTTTTGATTGGGCCGATTATGGACTTTTTTCTCTGGCTGCATATTCTTCCCCAAGCGACGAATACATGGACGGATTATGTAATTATTTTAACGGCGATTATTATTACAGGGATCGGAGGGGGCCTGTATGTAGCGGCAGGCATCGGCGCGGGTCCACGAGATGGCTTCATGCTGTCGATTGCGGATAAGACAGGGCTGTCGGTGAGCCGGGCTCGCATTGTCGTGGAAAGCCTTGTATTGCTTATCGGTTTCGGCTTGGGTGGTCCGGTGTTTATCGTTACATTTATTTATACGTTTATTCAAAGTCCTGTGTTCCAATATGCACTGATGCTATTTCGCAGACTTCTGGCACCTTTGGGGCAAAAAGAAGCCGGGCAAAGTGCAGCGTTATAAGAATAATAAAAGAGACTACAGCACAGCTATTGCGCTTATGCATAGCTGTGTTTTTTTGTCTTGTATTCATATAAGTAGGTGGAACAGCCGATAAAGTAAGAGAAAGGTACATTTTACTACAAATAAAAAGAGGAGTGGAGTATATATGAAAATGACGGTAGGAAGGAAGCTTTTCACTGCTTTTTTTGTAGTTGTGCTTCTTCTGGTTACAGTTGCAAGCATTGGGCTATATCAAATTACATCCATTGACGAAAAGTATAGCAATCTGATTAGTCAGCAGGCAGAAAGTGCGTTGTTGGCAACACAAATGGTAGGATTGGGGCATAAGCAAGCAAAAGCGGTCCGCGGATTTTTAATTTCAGGTGATCAGGCAGCGCTGGATGAATATAAAGAGACAAAACAGCAGTATGAGAAGCTGGCTCAGCAGATGAGCGAGCTGATGGCAGGGGAGAAAAAAGAACAGGTATACGCTCTAACAGCGTTGCAAAAGCAATATATTGTTGTGGCCGATCAAATGCTTGAGCTGAAAAAGAAAAATTATACAACTGAAGATATACGGTTGGTTCGAGCCAAGGGCAATAAAATCATTACATCTTTTATAGCCAAGGCCCAAATAATCGAAGAGCAGGAGCACAAGAAATTGGATGCGGAGAGCGCTGTGATTTCTGACAAAGTGCACTTCATTAAGTACGTTGTTGTATTTACCAGTGCATTTGCTGTAGCGGTGGGGATATTCACGGCTCTTTTTAGTGGACGCATGATTTCGCGTCCTGTGACCGCTGTCTCTGAAGCGGCGAGACGCATTGCGGCAGGTGATCTTACCATAGAGAATATCGAAGTGAAAAATAGGGACGAGCTGGGTGAGATGGCGGACTCCTTTAATGAAATGAAAGCACACCTGCGGCATATTATTCACCAGGTAAATACGAGGGCGGATCAGGTGGCTGCGGCTTCTGAAGAAGTATCTGCCGGTGCGGAACAATCAACACAAGCGACCAATCAAGTAACGGTCTCTATTCAGGATATCGCTGCCAATATTGAGATTCAAGTTCAGGGAGTGGAAGAGAATAGACGAGGTGTAGAGGAGATTGCGGTAGCTATTCAGCGCATTGCAGAGTCGGCAGGTCAAATGTCTGAGTCAGCGGGGGATGTGCTTAAGGAGTCATTGCAGGGGAATGAAGTGATCCAGCGAACAGTACAGGAGATGGACAATATTACTGCATCTGTTACACAGACAGCAGCTGTGATTGGAGAATTAGGTGAGCGGTCTAAAGAAATCGGACAGATTCTCGAAGTGATTCATGACATTGCCGATCAGACAAATCTCTTATCGCTCAATGCGGCCATTGAAGCGGCGCGGGCGGGAGAGCATGGCCGTGGGTTCGCTGTGGTCGCTGATGAAGTAAGAAAGTTAGCGGAGCAATCCGGTCGTTCGTCTGAGCAGATTGCCGTGTTAATTGAACGGATTCAGGAAGGTACGACCCATGCGGTAGAAGTAATGAAGAACGGCACGAAGCAGGTAGAGTCAGGTACGCTTGTTGTACACGAAGCCGGAGAAGCTTTCGAACGCATTCTAGAGGCGGTGCAGCAGGTAAGCGATCAGGCGCAGGAGGTCTCTGCTGCAACAGAGCAAATCTCTGCAAGCACGGAACAAATTACGGCATCTGTGGCACAGCTGTCGCAAGCATCTAAAGAAGCATCAGTGGGTGTGCATGGAATCGCTGCTTCGTCAGAAGAGCAGCTTGCTTCTATGCAGGAGATTACCGCTTCATCCGTGTCGTTAAGCGAACTGGCGCAGGAACTTAAGAGTACTGCTGGAGAATTCAAAGTATAAGGAAACCATCAGCTCGTGATAAGGGAAATAAGATTTGGGTATAAAGGAAGTAAGGGTAAAGGAGGTATTTGATGGATGATTTTCCTTATATTCCAGTCACTTCAATAACGAGTGGTGAAGGGAAGGAAGTGGGTAGAGACGTATACTTTCTTTCGATACAGATTGTGAATGTATGCTTTGTAGGTAATAGAGACAATCCGGGCGAATGGGTGTTAGTGGATGCCGGTATGCCAAAATCGGCAGATACAATTATGAAAGTAGCAGAGAAACGATTTGGGGCAGGAAGCAGGCCAAAGGCGATTGTTCTTACGCACGGACACTTTGACCATGTAGGTGCGCTGCGTGAGCTGGTAGAGCATTGGCAGGTACCGGTGTATGCACATGAGTTGGAAATGCCATATGTAACAGGGAAATCAGATTATCCGCCGGCAGATCCATCCGCAGATCATGGTCTCATGGTTAAAATGTCCCCGCTGCTTCCACGTCACGGAATAGATATAAGTCCGCATGTAAAGCCGCTTCCGCTGGATGGAAGCATACCTGCGATGCCGGAATGGCGCTGGATTCATACGCCCGGTCATACGCATGGACACATCTCTCTTTTTCGAGGGGCGGACCGCACGCTGATTGTCGGTGATGCGTTTACCACTGTAAAGCAGGAATCCCTCTATAAGGTGCTTACGCAGGAGCAGGAATTGAACGGACCGCCTGCATATTTCACTACGAATTGGCAGGATGCTTGGGATTCTGTAAAGCGTCTTGCCGCCTTGAAACCATCGTTAGCCGTGCCGGGTCATGGCATTCCGATGTCAGGCGAGCGCCTTATACGAGGATTGGAGGAGTTGGCAGCGAATTTTGCTCGTACTGAGATTCCAAAGGACGGCAAATATGTGGATAAGCCAGAGTAATTCGATAGAGAGATAGATTCGATTGAAAAGACACGAATCCGGGTAAAGGAAGGAAACGAAGTTGTGGAGGGCTGAAGATGAAGGGGATTTTGATTGCGATTGTTATTGTGGTAGCTATTTATGCCGTATACAAAATGATGGGGCGCAGAAGGTAATGTTTCTGCACCGGATAAAAAACGATACCCCTTGCAGCAGAAGGAAACTCATATTGCTGCAAGGGGTTTTTTGTGTGAATGAAGAGCAGGTAGGGAGCTGCCTGGATTTATAGACGCTTTATCGACTTGTCTTTTATGGATTGCCTGCATAAGATTTAACTAATCATATTAATAAAACATAGAAAATTATGAAAATTAACAAACAGAAAATGGAGGGGGTGCAGACAAAACGGTATTTTAATGACGAGAAACGTATCCGGCAGTTGAAGATGACAACAAGTATGAGGAGGAATAGCGTATGGAAATGAAGCAGCTTGAAGAAGGAGTACAGCCTGCACAAGGCGGAGAAGCATATCAACCGCAGCTTGGCAAGAGAAGCTGGCTTTCCTCTCTGGGTCCCGCGATTATCACAGCGGCACTGGTCGTTGGGCCGGGAAGCGTGACATTAACATCGAAGATGGGTGCGATGTATAGCTACCAGACATTATGGGTTGTGGTTCTCTCTGTTATTTTTATGGCGGCGTTTACGGAGATGAGTGCGCGTATTGGTATGGCCTCTTCACAGTCGTTATTGATGGCAATTCGGACGAAATGGGGTGCCTGGGCGAGCATCGTGATTGGTGTCAGTTGTTTTCTGGTGACATCCACATTTCAGGGTGCCAATGTGATCGGAGCAGGGATGGCGGTAGCGGCTCTAACCGGTACATCAGCTAAGGTATGGGGCGCAATTTTTACGCTGTTGAGCATCTCGCTGCTTTTCTTTGCTAACTTCTATAAAGTGTTAGAGAAAGTGATGCTGGTGTTGGTCGGTATTATGCTTTTATCTTTTCTTTTTACCGTGCTTTTAGTGCAACCGAGTCTATCCGGTATGGTAGGCGGGCTTGTTCCTATTGTTCCGGACGGATCGATTATGATGGTTATTGGTTTGGTAGCTACGACCTTCACAGTAGTTGGAGCGTTGTATCAGTCGTATTTGGTACAGGAAAAAGGATGGCGAGCATCAGATGCGAAGCAGGGTTCTCGTGAAACTTATACAGGAATCGTTCTATTGGGGTTAATTTCCCTGCTTATTATGGTCAGTGCGGCGGCTGTTCTAGCTCCGCAGGGGATTAAAGTGAATTCAGCAGCGGATATGGGAAAGGCGCTTGAACCGCTTTTTGGCAGTTGGGCGACAGCGGTATTCATGATCGGATTATGGGGAGCCGCCTTCTCTTCCTTAACAGGGAATGCAATTATTGGAGGCGTTATGCTTTCAGATGCCCTTGGCTACGGCAGTCGGTTGAATACGAAAGTTGTGAGGCTTTTCATTATGGGGGTTATGGCGCTTGGCGGTATTATTGGCGTAACCTTCGGCAAGGTTCCGGTGCAGTTGATCCTGCTTGTGCAGCCCATTACCATTCTGGTTGTTCCGCTGATCGGGCTTGCGTTATTTATGCTGGCTAACGATAAGAAACTGATGGGTGAGTTGAAGAATACGACAGGAAAAAATGCGATTGTATTGTGCGGCCTGCTTTTCCTCGTTGTGCTTGCAGGTAAGACGCTTATCGAACTGCTATAGTATGATCAAAAGCCCTCATGTCAGGTTTTCATACCGGACGTGAGGGCTTTTTTTGCGTTAGGATAATGAGGATTGTGGTTTCGTCTCCGCAAGCCCCATGGTCTGTGCTTTTTCGGCAAAAGACAAAGCGATGCGCACAAATAGGTTAACACCGGTTGTCAGCGCGTCTTCGTCAATGGTGAACTTTGGGTGGTGATGAGGATGAATGATGCCTTTCTGTTTGTTTCCGGCTCCTACATAAAAGAATGTACCCGGTACGTGCTGCTGAAAAGCGGAGAAATCTTCACCGCCCATATTCGGTTTCATTCGATCAATCGTAGTTTCGCCGAATGCATCCAGAACGATATCCTCAATAAAAGCAGTAGTCTGATGATTGTTGATAACTGGGTGATAGCCAAATACATAATCAAAGTTATAGGTAGCACCGTGTGCATCTGTAATCCCTTTAATGACTCGCTCCATCAATACAGGCAGGGAGGTGCGGACCTTTTGATCAAGCGTACGCACAGTCCCGCGAATCAGCACCGTATCAGGAATCACATTGAACGTGGTACCCGCCGTAAATTGGGTTACCGAGACAACGACTTGATCAAGCGGGTCGGTGTTTCGTGATACGATGTGCTGAAGGTTTGTCACGACTTGGGAGCCGACAGCGATGCTGTCAATCGTCTGATGCGGCAGGGCGGCATGCCCGCCTTGTCCCTGAATCGTTAGTGTAAACTTATCCATCGAAGCCATCATCGGTCCGTAAACAATCCCGATTTTACCGACATCAAGCGGAGACCATAGGTGAGTGCCGAAGACGGCATCTACGCCCTCTAAAACACCGGCATCCACCATCTCCTGAGCACCGCCTGGCCATGTCTCTTCAGCATGCTGAAACAAAAATCGGACTTCTCCGTGAAGATGTTCTTTCAACTGGGTAAGGGCTTTGGCCGTACCAAGCAGCATAGCCGTATGGCCGTCATGACCGCAGGCATGCATGACACCAGGATTTTGAGACGTGAAATCGAAAGTATTCTCTTCTTGGATTGGCAGGGCATCCATATCGGCCCGCAGCGCAATGACCGGCCCAGGCTTCATGCCGATAAGGCGGGCCATTACACTCGTTCGGGTCGGGCGCGAGAGAATCAAATGACCGAATGATTCAAGTGTCTCATAGACAAATTGTGCTGTATTCTGTTCGTGAAAGGATAACTCTGGGTGCTGATGAAGATAGCGTCTCCATCCGATGACTTCCTGATTGATCGAGCTTATGATCTGCTCCATCATGGTGGTTGGCTCCATATTCATCTTGCTGCCTCCTTTATACATATGTAAGGTGATCGGATACCTCCCATGATAAAGTTGATGGATTGGATTCGTCAATCAAATTAAATGATTCAGACGATTTGTGGGAAACGTACAGATTTATAGACAGTTTATCGACTTGTCTTTTAATCGACAGCCCCATAAGATGGGAGTAAGAACAGGATAGAGAGGATGATACGCTTGAAAACCATACAAGAAGTCGAACGAAAATTAACAGAACCTTCCGATTTGTTAGTAAGAGATATCCAAAAAATTGAGGGGGATATTCTGATTCTAGGTGTCGGTGGGAAGATGGGACCGAGTCTGGCCGTCTTGGCCAAACGTGCGATCGAAGCGGCAGGAATACACAAGCGGGTCATCGGCGTATCGCGTTTCTCTTCCGGTGGTCTGCGTGAAGAGCTAGAGCGTGCAGGCATAGAAACCATCGCGGCTGATCTGTTAGAAGAAAGCGGTCTTGCGCTTGTACCGGAGACGAAAAATATTATATACATGGCAGGAACCAAGTTCGGAACGAAAGGAAATGAGCACTTCACCTGGGCGATGAATGCGTATTTGCCAGGTCGAGTTGCAGAGAGGTTCCAACGGTCGCGTATCGTATCCTTTTCAACTGGAAACATATATCCGCTGACCCCGCTGGCTATGCAGGGAGCATCAGAAGAGCATCCGGTAGGACCGGTTGGAGAATATGCGCAATCCTGCCTAGGACGTGAACGGATTTTTGAACATTTTTCACGCAAATTCGGCATTCCGCTTGTACAGTTCCGTTTAAATTATGCGATCGATATGCGTTATGGCGTCCTGCTTGAGGTTGCGCGTGCAGTGTATGAGCAGAAGCCGATTGATTTACGGATGGGGCATGCCAACGTGATCTGGCAGGGAGATGCGAATGAATATGCGCTTAGATCCTTACTTATCTGTGACATGCCGCCTCGTGTGCTGAACGTCACCGGACCTGAAACCGTATCCGTTCGCTGGCTGGCAGAGCAATTCGGTACGCGCTTTGGCGTCGCCCCGCAATTTATTAATCAAGAGGAGACTACAGCGCTTCTAAGTAATGCATCGGAGAGCCACCGTTTGTTCGGATATCCTAAAGTAAGCCTGCGTCAGATGATCGATTGGACGGCAGAGTGGGTACAACTCGGAGGCGAGACGATTCAGAAGCCGACACACTTCCAGGAAAGGGAGGGAGCTTTTTAATGAAGAATCACACATTATCTGAAGAACGATACAACCTGCTGCATGAAGGAACGGTCATTCCCGCTCATCCCCTTGCGCTTACACAGGCGCGTACGCTTGATGAGCACAGACAGCGGGCGTTAACCCGTTATTACATGGCGTCGGGAGCAGGGGGGATTGCGGTAGGTGTGCATACGACCCAATTTGAAATACGTGATCCGGAAATTGCGCTGTATGAAACGGTTCTGCGGTTGGCGGCGGAAGAGGTGGAGCGGGCTCGTCTCAATCGTCCATTTCTAAAAGTAGCAGGCATTTGCGGAGCGACGGATCAGGCGGTGCGTGAAGCCGAGCTGGCTGCGAGCCTGGGCTATGATCTTGGTCTGGTAAGCGTAGGCGGATTATCCGATTTCTCGGAAGAAGAGCTTTTGCGTCATATCGAACGGGTCGCGCAGGTAATTCCGGTTTTCGGCTTCTATCTTCAACCGTCTGTTGGCGGGCGCATCTTAAGCTTTGCATTTTGGAAGGCATTTGCCGATATTCCCGGTGTAATGGCGATTAAGATGGCGCCGTTCAACCGCTACCAGACGCTTGATGTGGTACGGGCGGTCTGCTCGTCTGTACGCTGTGAAGACATTGCCCTGTATACGGGAAATGATGACAATATTATCGTAGATCTGCTTACACAGTTCTCCTTTACGATAGATGGCCGGGAAGTAAAAAAACGGATCGTCGGTGGCTTGCTTGGGCATTGGGCGGTATGGACCGAGAAAGCGGTAGCGCTTTTACAAGAGATTAAGCTTGTGCGAGAGAGCGGCGCCGTTCCGGCCGAACTTTTGACGCGAGCCGTTGAGGTTACAGATGCGAATGCGGCCTTTTTTGATCCAGGTCATGACTTTGCTGGATGCATTGCGGGCATCCATGAGGTGCTGCGGCGGCAGGGTCTGCTAGCAGGGCGGTGGTGTCTTAATCCGGATGAGGATCTATCGGAAGGGCAGATGGAGGAAATCGATCGGGTCTATCGAATGTATCCTCATCTTCATGATGATGCTTTCGTCAAAAGATACCGCGCAAAGTGGCTGGCGGATTCGCTTCCTTCCGTATAAAAAAGGTAGATGTTTATCATCAGGGAGGAAGAGAATATGCTTATGAAGCTGCCGATTCACATTCATGAAGGCATTGCGATCGGAGTTATTGGACCGCAGGCAATTGTACACAAAGTAAGGCATACATTAAAAGCCTTTCCATCCTTTGCGCCCTCCTTTCATATATATGAGAATGAAACACAAGCCCTTGTGCTGGCCGAGAAAGTGATGCAGACAGCCGAAGTGCTGCTTATCTGCGAGTACCATGTATATAGAGTAATGAAAGGCACGATGGATTTCGCCATTCCTGTTCACTACATTCCGCTTACAGGCTCAGGGTTATTTAGTGCATTGTTTCGTTTGAAGAAAGCGTATGGTATTCATGCGCTGTCCATTGACAGCATATCACAATCTTTTGTCGCGCAAGTATTTCAAGAACTGGATGAAGTTCTGCCGCCTGCCACGTATTTTGAAGGTGCGTCGATTGCTGCCGCGGAAGAAGTGATCCGCTTCCATAAAGAGAATGTTCATAGCGGTGAGAAGACAGCGGTACTGACAGGTATGCATTCCGTAGCTTGTCGCTTAATGGAAGCTGATATTCCGTATGAATGGGTCATCCCTGCACAGCAGGATATTACAAATGCGTTGGAGCGGGCGCTATTATCAACCGAGACAAGAAGGAAAAAGGAAACACAGATTGTGGTCGGAATTGTGCAGGTGGACGGCTTCGGTCGCGTATCGGAACGGCTTGGGTCTGAGCATGACATTCAACGGCTGAAGCTTGATACGCACCGGATGCTGCTTGATTATGTAAAGTGTTTGGACGGCTATTTGACGACGCTCGGTGAGGCGCAGTATTTGTTTTTTACAACGCGCGGTATTTTTGAACGAGAGACGAGAGGCTACAAAACGATTCCATTACTACAGGATTCCAAGACTTCTTTAGGGGTATCCCTCAGCATGGGAATCGGGTTTGGTAAATCGGCAAATGAGGCGGGAACGCATGCGCGTCTAGCGCTGCGCCAGGCAGCGGAAGCCGGAGGGAATATTTGCTTTATTGTGCGAGAAGATCGAAGTGTCATCGGTCCGGTGGAATTCGGCCATCCGATGGTATATGAGCTGTCCATTACAGATCTTGACCTGTTAGATAAAGCAGAGAAGGCGGGCATGACAGCCGCATACATGAGCCGGTTGATGGCACAGGTAGCCCGGCAGGGGAAGCTTGAATACACGGCGCAGGAACTTGCTTCAATTATAGGCGTAACTTTGCGAAGCACACATAGAATCCTGCTGCAGTGGCTGGATGCGGAACTGGTGGAGATTGTCGGAGTAGAGAAGATTTCAGCGAAGGGAAGACCACGACAGATTTATCGTCTTTCCTTTATTGCCGATCAGCTCGAGGAGAAGTGGATGAACGTAGAATAGTTACCACCGTTCAATTAGATGAACGGTGGCTTTTTGCTTATAACAATAGGCTGTTTCAGCGCGTATTCTTTTTCTTTCTTGGTAATAAAGCCGAGTTCTTCCATTCTATTCAGAACCAACTGCTGCCGCTGCTTAGCCTTTTTCATGTGCTTGACAGGAGAGTAAGATTCAGGCGCTTTAGGCAGGGAGGCCAGCAGCGCGGCTTCGCCTAAGCTGATGGTTGCATCTTCTCCGTCCTTGCGTACCGTTTTGCTGAAATAGTATTGGGATGCTTTTTCAAGACCGTACGTTCCATGACCGAAATAAATCGTATTCAGATACATGCCAAGCAGCTCTTGCTTTGTATATCGTTGTTCTAAATAGACCGCGATGGCCGCTTCCTTTAGCTTGCGCTCCATTGTTTTATCGTGGGTAAGAAACAAGTTGCGTGCAAGCTGCATTGTGATCGTTCCTGCACCCTGTGCCTTGCTGTCTGTGGAGAGATTTACCCAGAGAGCACGCCCAATGGAGAGCGGATCGACGCCTGGATGATAGGGAAAGCGGTGATCTTCAATTGCTGTAAATGCCTGCCATACATAATCAGGCATCTTTTCGACCTCAACATACGTAGCGCTGGGATGTTCAAACGCTGCTAATTTTTCCTTGCGGACCCAGTGTTCTCCGATGGAACTTATTGTTATCCAACCAATGATGGATACGAGAAGGACGGCTATACAGGCTCGTCCGAATTTTTTAAAAGCGGATGTCTTGTGTTTTTTTCTTGTTTTTTTTGGCCGCCTCGTATTGGTACGCGCGGCGGGGGATGAATATGAATGCATAGTTGTGTCCTCCTTGCTCCTCTATAATATACGTACCAGCACTCATATAGGTTCCGAGTTCTGTAGAATATATTCTCCTGCATAGGAAAGACACCGCCAGCACGAAATTTGTGACATAAAGAAGCACACCCCCTCCTCCGCGCTTGCGGGAGAGGGGGTGTATGTCTTCTCATTCCTATTCTAGCGAAAGACTCTTCGCGTACTTCCTATGTAATAAAGGGTTAACTTACCGCTGCCTTCTCCTGCCTGCTATAGCGGTTATGATGCTGGTGAATGACCGCGGTATTCTCCTCCAGTCGATAGGCAGGAAAAGAAGGGTAGCCAAATTCAATGGTATCACTGCATACTTCACATATTCCTTTGTTTGCGTTTGTCTGCACTGCGTACGATTGTTTGTAGCATACTGGACATTCCACTTTCATAAAAACCTCCGTTTGTATAGATTCTAGAATTAAAATTTCGTTTCTAATTATCCCATGTAAGACGTATGAATTTTGTCAAACGATAGGAGTCTATTCCGTGGAAGCGCCTTCTATTTTTGTCGAATGTGTCAAAAATGTGAACGAAAAAATACAGATAAACACGCAGTTCATCTGTAAGCGAATTCTTCCTGTTTATTTTTTCGCAGCCTGATGAAGGCAAATCTTTAGATAGGCATATACATGGACACAAAGCGTCCAAAGCGTGGAACAGCGAACAGGAATAGTAATAATACCGCTTTTCTCCCGGCTGATAGTGCATTCCTCCTTGTCAGCAACCTTGCAGACATCCACTCTTATTACATGTAATATGCGTAGGGAAATAGAAATGTTCGTGCTCATAAGCGATCATGCATGATTTGGAAGCATGAAATTTTTTTGAAAAATTTTATAAATGTTAATAAAATGGAAATAAAATACTGGTATGATAGTTTTATAAGAAAATGGGCGAAATTGAAAAAGAAAGAGGGAAGTAGGATGCGAGGCGCGATATATGGAATTCAAATGATACTCGCAGGATTCGGATTGATGATAACATATAGCATTGCCCGTTGGCAGGCAAGCGAATTCTGGGAGCGAAGCGCTTGGCAGCAGCAAGCGTTATGGGAGAGAGGAAGTATGGAGGGAGCTTCGCAGTTGGATGAGCTGCTTTATGTGTCCAAGCATCACCCCTCCACCATTACTGTACTGCTGTTGTGTTTGTTTTATATGGTATTTTTGATGATGTTATATATAAGGAGAAGACAAAAAACATGATGGGAAAGGGAGGCGAATCCGTGGAGGCGTCTCTTTTTTTTTCGGTAGGGAATACTACCTGCATTAAGAAGCGTGAGTGACATGGGAGGATGAGCAGCGATGAACATGGACGAACGAAAAGCGTTTCAGACAAAAAATATATGTGCAGGACATTTGGAACGATGGGTGAGGGAGCATCGCAAATATACGAGGGAGGGGGCGTGTGCAGCGTATATTCCGCTTCTTAAAGAGGCGAATCCGACAGCGCTCGGTGTCTGTATTATGGGGTATGACGGAGAGGTAATTACGGGCGGCGAAGCGCATGATACCTTTACCATGCAGAGTGTTGCTAAGGTTATTAGCTTCATTACGGCGTGTATGACAAGAGGACTGCCCTATGTGCTTGATCATGTCGATGTAGAGCCTACGGGAGATCCATACAATTCCATTATGCGCCTTGAATTAAAAAAGCCCGCCCGGCCATTCAATCCGATGATTAATGCGGGTGCGATTGTGGTGGCGTCCCTTTTGCCTGGTGACACCCGTGAGGAGAAGTTTGCGGGGCTACTTGACATGATGGAGCGCCTGCTTGACCGGCGACCGACAGTGAATGAAGCTGTGTTCGCTTCAGAAAAAGAAACCGCACACTATAATTTTGCGCTCGCCCATTTCTTGAAAGCGGAAGGCTATCTTGCCTGCGGGGTTGACAGTGCGATTGATGTCTATCTGCGCCAGTGCGCTATCGAGGTTACGACAGAGGATCTGGCGAAGATCGGTCTTGTGCTTGCCTGTGATGGATATAATCCGCTGCATAAAAAGCAGCTTTTGCCTGCTGATCTGGCACGGCTGACCAAAGCTGTCATGCTGACGTGCGGCATGTACAATGCGTCAGGGAAGTTTGCGGCATTCGTGGGAGCGCCGTCAAAAAGCGGTGTGTCAGGCGGTATCATGACTGCGGTGCCTGCAAGGCAGCATAAGGTAACACCGTTTCACAACGGCTGCGGCATCGGGGTGTACGGACCCGCCATTGATGAAGCCGGCAACAGCGCGGCAGGTGTAAAGCTATTGCAGCACATAGCAGAGGAATGGGAGCTGAGCGTTTTCTAGAAAAAAGATAAACTGCTGCTGGTCTGGGTGCATGTGTCCTCTTGGTCCATATACAATTCAGGATCTAAAAGAGAGATTGCGCGAATGACTGCATCCGGTTGTGTACTGTGAATGTGCCACGTTGCTTCTTCAAATGTACGGGCCGGAATCGTACGGTAATATACAACGCCATATACCGGACATTCATATTCTATGCTGTAGACGTGCTCTATTCTCTCCATTGCTTTGGCTGCCCCCCGTGTAATGTAATAAAGATTGTTAAAAGTGCCGTACTACTCTACATACCCAGCACAAGGAGAAAGAAATCACTTGAGAAGCAAATTGTTTTATTGCTAACATTTTTTTCTTTTTTTACAATTAAAGCATAAGCTATACAGTCTTAGTATGACCCAATAGGATGGAACGCGATACAGGCAGGAGGACTGGATAAGGAGCGTGAATATGAGCAAGAGACGGCCGGTATATGTGGAAGCAGCGATACAGACAGACGTCAATACGTTGTGGGAGTATACACAAAACCCGCATAAGCATGAGAGATGGGATCTGCGTTTTTCGCAGATTACGTATCTCCCGAAGGAAGAAGAGACAAAGCCTCAGCGTTTTTTGTACCGGACTCATATCGGATTCGGTCTCTCTATTATCGGTGAAGGGGAGAGTATTGGCTCCCATACGAATGAGGCCGGAGAGCGCACATCGTCTCTTAGGTTTTGGACCGGGCATCCGCTCTCGCTGATCCGTGAAGGCAGCGGGTATTGGAAGTACAGCCCACATGAGAGCGGTGTGCGCTTTGTGACGCAATATGACTATCGTACCCGCTTCGGCTGGTGTGGGCGCTGGCTGGACGCAGTTGCTTTTCGCCCATTGATCGGATGGGCAACCGCTTGGAGCTTCGATTGCCTGCGTCTGTGGCTGGAGAAGGGCATTGCCCCCGAAATTTCCTTTAGCCGCAGTGCGGTTCAGTGGATCAGTATCTGGACGCTTGCGTTGGTGTGGATCTATCAAGGATTGGTTCCAAAGGTAATATACCGAGATGCTGGTGAATTGGCGCTGCTTCATGGACTGGGCATTTCCCCCGATTCTGTTGGGCCGATTGTGCTGATAGGCGCAGGCATATTGGAGATCGTATTCGGCATTAGTACACTCTTATTCTGGAGACAACGTGTGTGGTTTCTTCTGACTATTATTTTGCTGCTCGGTCTTGGGACAGGTGCATTTTTGGGTGATGCAGCTGTTTTTACAGCACCGTTCAATCCAGTTAGTTTAAATGTACTTATGATGTCATTGTCACTCATCGCTTTGATCAATCGGCATCATCTTCCGGATGCGAAGCGGTGTATCCGAGAAAGAAAACGGGTGGGATGAGCATGAAGTCGATCTATCAGCTAGCCTTAGGGGAGCGATATGAGCGCCTGCATCCTAAGCTGCAGGAGAAATTTGGATTGACGAGTACCTGTGGAAGAGCTGCGATCTCACACGGTACAATGGAAGAAATTCGCGGGGGTTGGGCGTTTTTGCGTCCGCTTTTTTACTTGGGAACGAAGAGACGGATGGTGTTTCCAGAGAGGGGGCGGCATATACCGTTTCGGTTGGAGAACTATGCCTATCGTGATTCTTATGCAAGGGAATGTGTCATTTGGGCGCGTGCCTTTCAGTTTCCAACACGTACGCGTCATTTTGATGCGGTAATGGTCTACAATAGGCAAAAAAAGAGCATTGTTGATTATTTCGGTTCACATCAAGATTTTGTATCGGATTTAGAGTTAAACATACTTGAGGATGGCGGAATTCGCATAGTATCGACCGGGCAATGGATGCTTATCGGTCAGACGTCTGTCCGGCTTCCTGCATGGCTTAGAGCAGATGCGGATGTGACGGAGCGCTATCATGAAGATGCTGATATGTTTTCCATCCATGTTCGGGTGCGTAATCCGCTCATTGGAACTTTATTTGAGTACATAGGCCGCTTCCGCACATCCTATATTGATATATCGCCAGGCGAGGTGCCGGGTCGTGTGAAACCGGTGAAAGAGCGCAGTCTAGAAGGAGAGATATGATGAATAGAGGGGCGTGGATGTGCATCGGAGTAGGCATGGTGCTATGGCTTTTGAGTTGGGTTGTGCTGTCTGTAGGGTATATCGAGCGATTATTGCTGTTTGCTTTTTTTGTTACGGTTCCGCTCGCGCTATTGATTACGAAGAGTAGGAGTCGATATGGGAAAACATCTCAACTCTATCGAACGATTCGGCGGTTGCATATCCCGCTTGCCGTGCTTGGTGCTCTATCGTTTGTCTACCCGGCTGGGCCGATTGCAGGATTGCTTTCGCTGGGGTGGTTGTTGTTTACGTGCATAGTTGGATGGTATGGACTGCTTCGTTTTTTGGAACGGGGCTTTTATTTTTTGGAGGAATTTTGTATTGATGCGGGTCTGATGTATATGATGCTGGGTGGCTTCTGGTTTACGGCACAACGCTTCGGACTGAATATTATGCACTTTGGCAGTCTCATCATTTTATTAACAGCCATCCATTTTCACTTTTCTTCGCTTTCGGTTCCTATTTGCAGTGGACTTGTTGGGCGTATGGTTGAGAAGGGACGTCTGTATCGCTTTATGGCTATAGGCAATACGATCAGCCCGCTGCTTATCGCGGTTGGTATTACGTATTCGCGTACAATGGAATGGCTTGCGGTGCTGTTTTTTGCCTGCTGTATTATGATTTATGTGTACTATACGTTTGCTCTTACCCGTTCTATACATGCGAGTAGATATGCAAAGGCATTGCTGCTGCTCTCCTCGCTGTCACTTCTTTTTACAATCGGATTTGCTATAGCGTATGGGGTGGGAAGAGGATTTGGGATGGAGGTGGTCTCCATTCCAACGATGGTGCTTGTCCACGGGACAGGCAATGCATTTGGCTTTGTATTTCTTGGTTTTCTTGCCTGGGCCTATATCCATCCCGAGGCGCGCTTTCCTGCTTCTAGTATTCCGCACAGCCGCATGCGAGGGAGAGGGCGAATCGGTGCTGATTTTCTCGAGCGGAATGGATGGATAGATTCTTCTCGCGCGCAGTGTACTGGTTTGGTTGATGACTTTTCCGTGTATGAGAGTCGGTTCTTTCATATCGCTCGCCTGAATTCCCGCATTCAACATTTCTATGAGCATACGCTTGCATATGAACTTGAAGCGTGGGTGCGATGGTTGAATATGTTTGGGATTTTATCACGGGTATACAAGCCGCTTGCAGAGCGAATGGAGCAGCTTAACCTTCCGCTGAATCATACGGACGGTCCAGTAGTGATGGATGGAAGGATTGTTCCTGTACATAGCGCACGGGACGGTAGGGAAAATGTGCGGGCATGGGTGCGCACCGATAAGAAGACAGGTACAGCCGTTTTTGTCGCTGTGTATTCATCCCATACAGATCAAGAGGAGAGGTATATGAATATTGCTCTTCCGCTGCCATTTGGGAACATGACGGGAATTCTGCGAGTAAGACATGACAAATCAGACGGCTTAATCCTAACCAGTGTGCCTCGTGCTGAAGGTGGTGGAGATGAAGGGATTTATTACGCCGTGGCGGGTATGCTTTTCCGTCTGCCGTTGAATGAGACATTTCATGTGCGCGCAGATCAAGAGGGGAAGTTGTATGCCGAGCACCGGATGTGGCTGTTCGGCATACCGTTTCTTTTCCTCTCGTATATGATTACTTCGAACGCATCTTTCTTTGAATGTCGTTAATTTGGCTCATGCTGACACCGCTTTTTAACAGCATGGAGATCAGGGTAAGCGGCGATGGGTTTTTAGCTAACTGCTTGAACTGTTGTGCATACTTGGTCAGCTCCGCTTCTGTGAAGGTTTTCCCTGTAGTTCGTCCTGCCTTCTTTAACGCTGCTTTTACCGCCTTTTCATCCGTCCATTGGCTGCGTGGAATTTCTTTTACGATTTTTATAATCGCATTAATGTCCATAAGATTTGCACTCCCATACAATATTGTGGATATAGTATTGTATGGTATAGGGGAGAAAGCGGAAACGGTACAAGCGTACAATTTGGCCTGGTTGTGCTGCCTGTTTGCATACACCAAAAAGACTGCGGAGGGCCCGCAGTCTTTTCGGTAGAACGGTCAATGTGCAGATTTTTGCTTGAGCGGATCTTGATAGACATGTTCATTCGCTTCGCGTTTGATATGTTCCCGTTCTTTGTGCAACTCTCGGCTCATGCCGCGTAAGAAGTCAAGTCCGGCAACGAGCGCTGAGTTAATCTCCGGATCGCGCAAGGACTTGGCCAGCCCCCAGATTCCGGTGGTGTGTCGATCTTCTGGATTAGCGGCTTGTTCTAATCCGTGCTGAAGCCCTTTGAAGATTCGCTCGGTCTGTATCGGATCCATTTTGCCGAGGAACTGTGAGGCGATAATGAGGTTTTTCATCATAATCGGCAGGTTCGCCACATTAATGAACTTAATGCCAAGAGAGCCCAGTTCCTCTCTATTTTTGAGCATTCCTTGTATGATATCGAGCGCACCGGACGTTTGCATGTCCCGCAGAATATCCAAGAATATAAGAATAGCTTCCCGGCTCTCGCTTATCGCTTGTAGAATCTCGGTTAATGATTCGGCTTGTTTTTCCGCTTCGGTAGGTGTCGCATATTCAATGTGTCGTATCGGCTTCGCCATAACGATCCCTCTCTTTCCGTAGTGTTTCTGCGATCGGCTCGTAATCCGGACGTTCCCACTTTTCTTCTACACGTACGCCCATTTGCGGATTACGTGTGGCGAAGCGGTGATTGTACCTTGGCAGCGGCGGCTCCCCCTCGGCTTCGAGTACCTCAAGGGTTACATCCATTTCCTTATAGTTTGGTGTATGGGTTTCTTTATCATGATAGCTGCTTGTTAGATGGTTGACCGCTTCGTTTTTCTTCGATGTGTTCATAGGAAGATACAGTTCATTGCCCCGTACCCGATCCGTCACAAGTACCCGTACCTCCACTTTGCCATATGGAGAGGTTAAGCGTACCAATGCGCCATCTTTGATCCCGCGTTCCTGTGCTAGTTCCGGAGAGACCTCAAGCCAAGGCCCTGGTACTTTATGGCGCAATCCATTTGATTTATATGTCATATTACCTTCATGGAAATGCTCAAGCAGCCGTCCGTTATTAATATGCAGATCAAATGGTTTTCCCGGTTTGAACGGCGGTGTCCAGTGTACCGGATAAAGACGGGCTTTTCCATCGGCAAACGCGAAGCCGCTCTCGTATAGAAGCGGAGTGTCTGTTCCGTCCGGGTGTACAGGCCAAGTTAGACTCTTCCATCCTTCCAGACGCTCGTAGCTGACACCGGCAAACAAGGGTGCCAAGGAAGCAGCTTCGGCCATAATCTCTCTTGGATGTGTATAGGACCAGTTTGCGCCCAGTCGATTCGCTACTTCCTGAATGATTAGCCAATCCGGCTTCGAATCGCCCAGCGGTTCGAATATTTTATGGAAGCGTTGAATCCGGCGTTCTGTATTTGTGAATGTACCGTCTTTCTCAAGGCTTGGTGCGGCTGGCAGGACGACATCCGCATATTCCGCTGTCTTCGAGAAGAATACGTCTTGTACAACGAAAAATTCCAGCTTGCTAAACGCTTGGGCTACATGGTTCGCATTGGCATCCACCAATGCCATGTCTTCTCCAAAGAGATATAGCGCTTTGATATCGCCTTTATCAATCGCTTCCACCATTTGATGGTTGTCATAACCTGGCTCCTGTGGGAGTTTTACGCCCCAAGCTTTTTCGTACCGCGTTCGTACGCTGTCATCAGAGACCAGCTCATACCCTGGGAACCAAGCAGGCATGGTGCCGAAATCACACGCGCCCTGTACGTTATTATGGCCGCGAAGCGGGTAGGCGCCTGTATGCGGACGGGCGAAGTTACCGGTTGCAAGCAGCAGATTGCAGATAGCCGTACTTGTATCGGTGCCCCCGATGTGCTGGGTGACTCCCATAGCCCAAAGGATGCAGGTTGATCCGGCTTTATGAATCATTTCTGCAACCTGAATTAATGTAGCTTGGGGTATGCCGGATATTTCTTCCGCATAGGCGAGCGTATAGGTTTCCAGGGAAGTGAGGTATTCTTCAAAGCCGTTTACCTTCTTGCGCAGGAAATCGCGGTCTTCTAAGCCCTGATCAATGATGTATTTGGTGACGGCAGAGAGCCAGACGAGGTCCGTGCCTGGATTCGGAGTCAGGTGGATGTCAGCACGCTCAGCCATCTCGTTCTTGCGCAGGTCAGAGACGATGAGTTTTTGTCCGTGCAGCTTATGTGCTCGTTTGACACGGGTAGCAAGTACGGGATGCGATTCTGCAGGGTTTGCTCCGATGATGATGACAAGGCCCGCTCCTGCAATATCCCGGATGCTTCCGGTGTCGCCGCCATATCCGACCGTACGCATAAGTCCTGCAGTAGCGGGAGACTGGCAGTAGCGTGAGCAGTTGTCTACGTTGTTTGTTTGCATGATCGCGCGCGCGAATTTCTGGAACAGGTAGTTTTCTTCGTTGCTGCATTTTGAGGATGCAATATATCCGATCGCATTCGCCCCGTGCTGTTCTTTAATGCCTCCTAGCTTTTCTGCGATCAGGCTTAGCGCTTCATCCCAGCTCGCTTCGACAAATCGGTCGCCGCGGCGGATGAGCGGCTTTTTCAATCGATCCTCACTATTGACGAAATCCCAACCCCATTTTCCCTTCACACAGGTAGAGATACCATTAACCGGCGCTTCCTCCTGCGGTTCGACTTTTAGGATATGGCGGTCTTTGGTCCAGATCTCGAAGCTGCAGCCGACCCCGCAGTATGTACAGACAGTTTTCGTACGTTGAATACGTGACTTGCGCATGGATGCTTCCATCTCGGATACCATGAAGATCTCCCGATACCCGGGCTCTACTTCCTTCGTTAAGTCGATCATTGGTGCGAGCACATTCCCAGTAATGCCTGTCAAGTATCCTGCTTCACCCAGCATGGATGTCTCCATCAAAGCATTGCACGGACAGACCGAGACGCAATGTCCGCAGGAGACGCAGGAGGATTGATCAATCGGCACATCCTGATCCCAGATGACACGCGGATTCTCGCGGCTCCAATCAATGCTGAGCGTCTCATTGACCTGTAAATCCTGACACGCTTCTACACAGCGCGCACAGAGAATACATTGATCAGGCTCATAACGGTAAAAAGGATGGGAGAAGTCGGGTTCATACGGTTTTGCTTCAAATTCATATTTCTGATGCTCCATCTCCAGGTACTCGGTTGTGTTGTGCACCTTGCAGTTTCCGTTGTTATTATCACAGACCGTACAGTATAGCTCATGGTTTTTTAATATGCGCGACATCGCTTCGGATTGCGCTTCTTTTACAATTGAGGAAGTAGTGGCTACCTGCATGTCAGACGCTATTTCTGTAACACAGGCGCGTTTTAATTCCCCGTCTACTTCAACAAGACACGTGTCGCATGTTTGCATTGAGCCGAGCTGCGAATGATAGCAAATATTTGGGATGAAACAATCATGTCCTTCGGCTGCGGACAGAATGGTTTCGCCCTTTTTAGCATGCACTTCTTTGTTGTTTAAACGAAATGAAATGCGGTTTTCATCCATGGAACGTATCACCTCTACCTCTGTAAATTCACCTGTATTTTACCCTTATAGTAAAAAATAAAACCGGAGGATATTCCTTATCTATAAATGAAAAGAAAAAGGTGGAGAAGTCTTGACTTGTTTTCGTTATTAAATTATAATCATTTCATGTAAGGAACAATAACTATAAAGAGAAAAACTTACGAAAAAGGTGCAACAGACGGAGATGAAGCCGGTGCGCCAGTACGTAGAGAATTGTGATTTGGGATGGCGCTAATCCGGCCTACGGCTTAGGATACAGCATGAACAGATACATTATTTCAGGAGGGATTTTTATTATGGCAGAACGTTTAGTAGGTAAGAAAGCTCCAGACTTTACAATGGATACAGTACTTGGGAACGGACAAGAATTCGGTAAGGCATCGCTTGCTGATTATCGTGGCAAATGGCTGATTCTGTTTTTCTATCCGATGGATTTCACATTCGTGTGTCCGACAGAAATTACTGCAATCAGCGATGCGTATGAAAGATTTGCTGAGCTTGATACGGAAATTCTCGGTGCTTCCACCGATTCTGTATATACACACAGCGCATGGATCAATACATCCCGCGACGACAACGGACTGGGTGTGCTGAATTTCCCGCTTGCAGCCGATTTAACGCACAAAGTTGCGCGTGATTATGGTATTTTAGTAGAAGATAAAGGTGTAGCGCAGCGCGGATTATTCATCATCGACCCGGAAGGCGAATTAAAATACCAGGTTGTAACCGATGATAATGTAGGGCGCTCCGTAGATGAGACGCTCCGCGTGCTTCAAGCGCTGCAGGCGGGCGGCCTGTGCCCGGCCAACTGGAAACCAGGCATGAACACATTATAATTCGGGAGGGCGATTCGTATGCCAATGAGACTGAAAACCCCGATGCCTTCGCTTGCCGGGGCAACGGAATGGTTCAATAATGAAGGCTTTACACCAGAAGATCTAGCGGGACATCCTGTGCTGATCCACTTCTGGGCGGTATCGTGCCACATTTGCCATGAAGTGATGGATGAAGTCGTATCCTATGTGGATGCGTACAAAGACCACGGGCTGAAAGTCGTCGGCATTCACATGCCAAAGCAGGAAGGTGACCTTGATGTCGCGAAAGTAAAAAGAGACATTGAGCAGTATAACATCGTGCAGCCGGTAGCTGTGGATAATACGCACGCCATGACCGATGCATTTGAGAACCAATTTGTTCCTGCTTTCTTCCTTTTTGATAAGGAAGGCAAGCTCGTGTATCGGGCTGCAGGTGATAAAGGCTTCAAGAATGTGAAATCGAAAATTGAAGAACTGCTGGGTATTACCCAGTAACGTAACACAGCAGAAGGACTGTCGGAGGTAAGAGCCGGCAGTTCTTTTTTTAGTAAGATAGAAAAGGAAATAGCAGGAAAGGAGAGGAACTATACATATACAGTAAAAAAAGGAGCGATGTGCAATGGAAGTGGCGGTAGAGAATGTTTTTACAGATGAAATTATAAAGGAAGGGGCGGAGTGCTTCGGGGTGATAGCCGGGAAGCAGGTGGGGGATTTTGAGAACTATCTGTATGAAGCGAGGGATTGTAACGGACAGAAATATGTGCTTCGGTTTACGCATTCATCACATCGAACGTTTGCGCAGATGGATGCGGAATTATCCTTTCTTGAATATGTGGGAAGCCGTGGAGCAAGGGTAGCGCGTCCGCATCGCTCGCGAGATGGCAACTTGGTCGAAGAGGCAGCAGCGGCGGACGGTACCGTTTTTTTTATGGCCTTGTTTGAATTTGCCCCGGGAGAGCGTGTGCAGGAAGGAGATGCGACGGTATGGAATGAGCAACTGTTTTATACATGGGGCAAAACCATCGGAGCACTTCATCGAATCACAATGGATTATCCAAAAACGAAAGTGCGGCCGGATTGGCAGGAGAACGAATGGAACATTGTTCACAGCATGGAAGAGGTTGAAATCAGAGAGATTGCCCAGGAGATTACTGCGGACATTCAAAAGCTGCCTCGCACCAAGGCTACCTTCGGACTTGTGCATGGGGATATTCATCATGGAAATTTTCATTATATGGACGGAAACATCACCGTATTTGATTTTGATGATGCGATGTATCATTATTTTATTCACGATATTGCTATTGTGCTGTACTATTCGCTGCTTCGACAGGAACGAACGGAAGCGGAGAGAGCCGCCTTTGCCCGCATGCAGCTAGCCGCTCTGCGGAACGGGTATGAAACCGAGCATCGATTAGAAGATATGTGGTATGAATCGATTCCGTTATTTATGCGAATGCGTGATCTTACGCTGTACGGTACCCTATGCAAAAAGTTCGCGGGCAAAGAAATGCCGGACGTGTTTAAGAAAATGGCAGCCTCCATCCATAAGCGTATTCTCGCACGCAAAAGTTCGATGGAGCTATAGCTTTTGTCCACACACTCTGTTTCGTCCTAGCGAATAGCATGGAAGAAAAGGGAGGGTGGCCGATGGCAGACATAGGTATTGTTATGCCGGTATATTATCAGAATCCGGATCATCTCCGTACGGCAATTCAGACGGTGCTTGATCAGACATACCGGAATTTCGAGCTGATTATTGTGGTAGACGGGGCGCAAGAGATGGTTCCTCTTATTCAAGCATATGTGCAGGGGGATATAAGGGTACATATCCTGTTCTATGAACAGAATCAAGGGGTAGCTCATGCGCTAAATATAGGATTTGCGCGGATACTTAAGAACCCGGATATTGAATATGTTACATGGGTTTCGAGTGATAATGTGCACTATCCGTATATGCTTGAGAGTATGCATCGGGAAATAACCCGTTGTCCGCCTGAAGTAGGAATCGTATACAGCAGTTTTAATCGGATTCTCCCGGATGGCTCGCCTGCCCATCCCCCGTCTTTTTTAAATGAACTGCACCAGTGGCAGAATCAGCCGAAAGAACGTCTTCTTTCCCATTGCACGATCGGCCCTGCCTTTCTGCATCGTGTTTCCTTCTGTAAGATGGTCGGTGATTATCGTTTCACCCTTGTCCAGGATTATGATTATTGGCTGCGCATGACAGATTATTGTGAAATTAGATACATTCCAGATCAGTTAATGGCCTACCGTGTAGAATCCAAGTACAGTCTTACTACCCAGGCAAAGGAGACGAAAGAGAAGGAAGAATTTCTCTGGAAGGAGATGCGCATAGCGCAGACTGAAGCAAAACGACGCAGAAAGAAGGGGAGCAGGTCTTTGTTGATAGCAGGACAGATCAGCCCGTTTGTGGACGCATCGAATGTATGGGGGAAGACGCATGTTGTGGAGGTTACTTCCGCCAAGTCCTCTTCATCCGTAGCGCATACGCTACAGAAAGAACGTGTGGACGTAACCGTTCTGTATTTTATTGAAGACCTAGAAAGGCCGACAGTAGAGGTCTTCCTTCAACTGTATCCGGTACTTACTGCATTCAGTCAGGTATGGCTGCTTTCTGCTTCACCATACGGGGATGCGGGTCGGCTTGCAGATGCCGTAAAAAAGAGGTTTGGGACAATATTACACGTTGCAAACACCCCGTATGCCAGCATGTATACCGCCGTAAAAGCCGCAATAGAAAACATCACGACAACGTATACGGTCATTTTGCGAACACCGGCTGCGGGAATAGATTGGAGTTGGATTAAAGAAGCAGTATCGAAGCATGAACAGGACAGGAGCCGTATTCATGCTGTGTTTCGCAAGGGAAATATGCTCCGCACGCAGATTGCTCCGGGAAGGTTGGTTCATGCTGAATACGTATATCGGACCGAAGTGTTGCAGCGCCTTATATTTGGTGGAAGAGCTTAGTGGAGGTGGCTGTAGAGCCGTATGAAAAAAGGAGGAGAATGACCGTACTATTGGAGGAATTTTCTTCTCGTGCGCTTTTTCCAATGAATGTTGCGTTATAGTGTAGCAAAGAGGTAAAAAAGGGTAGAGTTGGAAAAAGAAACGGAGGAACCTTCATATGAGACAAAAAGTGCAATTTTTTGTTGCCGGCGTTCTTGCTCTTTCTCTGGGAAGCGGCCAGGGTGCCGCCTTTGTCGAACCAGTATCTTCTAAACCTTCTCCGAATAAATCCGGTCCCATTCCTTCTCCACAGCAGCAGGAGGAGGCGAAGCAGCTGGCCGTACAAGCGATGCGTAATCAGACCGCCCTTGCTTCATTCCGCCACAACACTACCATATTGGTTACATCTGTATATACCGACGGTAAAAAAGAAGGATCGACCATTAAATCAACAGGTGAATATACAAAGAAAGGCTACCATGAAACATCGCAATTGCTAGATGAAGAACAAGAACCCTTGCACAAGGAAATCTATTATGCAGATAGCCACCTTTATATGGGCAGTCAAGAAAAGGGGGCGGATGGATGGCAGTGGAAGAATATGAAAACGCCTCAGGATTATGCCGTACCTGCTTTTGAGGCAAATGTACTGCCATTTCCATTCAGTGATGTAAGCCAGTTGCGATTTACGCAGGTTAGCCCCCAGCGTATTGCTTTTCATGGACAACGCAAAGATCAAGTCCCAGCATCGCTCGCATCGGTTACGGTAGAAGGTACGCTGACGCTTGATGCGTCTAAGAAACGGATCGTACAGGCCTGTATTAAAGAAAAAGTAATGGTAAATCCAAACAATAAAAAAGCAGGGCCGGTACGTGAAACCATAACAGATCGCGATGTGTCTTTTTATGACATCAACGAAGCAATAAATATCGAGGTGCCGCAAGAAGCGAAGAATTTCAAATAAGAACCTTTGGATCAGAAGGCAGATCAAGCCCGCCTGTTTTTACGGCGGGTTTTGCTTTCTCTAAAAACAGCAGATCTTCCTTCATGCGAAGCCCTCCTCTATAGCCTGTCAGCTTTCCGTTTTTACCGATGACACGGTGACATGGGATCGCAACTAACAAGGGGTTGGCCCCAATAGCAGATCCAACAGCACGTACGGCATATGGTTTTTGAATATGTGTTGCAATATCCGAGTAAGAGTATGTGCAGCCGTATGGTATATTGCATAATGCGTTCCATACGGTTACTTGAAATGGGGTTCCATAGAAATCAAGCGGAAATGTAAAAACGGTGCGCTGCCCTTGAAAATATTCGATGAATTGATTCGTATAGAGCTGAAGCCTGTGTGCATCCTGTTCCAAAACATACGTTGGCAGTCGGCTCTTAGCCCATTGTGCCAACTCGTCAAATCCCTTGTTCTGAGAACCTACATAACATAGCCCGTCTTCTGTTGCAGCCATATACATCTTCCACTGATTATACACAAACAAGTTCCAATAGAGATGTTGCTTGCTATTTCCCTCCATTAGACAATCCCTCCATCGTGTGCTTTCCGCCGTTTATATGCCGATAGCCTGTAGGTGTATACCCTGTCATCTTTTTGAATAGCGTTGCAAAATAAGCCGGATTAGGCATACCTATCGCGAGGCTGATCTCAGTAATGTTTTTATTCGTAGCCATAAGATAGTGAGCGGCTTTGGAAACTCTTATTTGCTGGATATAGTCAATCGGAGTGATTCCCTTAATGCGTTTGAATGTACGCTGCAAATGATAGGGACTCCCGTGGCACATATCGGCCAATGTTTTCAGTGTGAGTGCCTCGTAATAATGCGTGTCGATGAAGTCGATGATTTGTGCTACCCATTCTTCATCGGGGAGTTGGAGACCGTTTGGCTTGCATCGCTTACATGGGCGGAACTTAGCTGATAGGGCCTGCTGCGCATGCAAAAAGATTCGTACATTGTGTATGTTAGGAGGTCTCGATTTGCAGGATGGACGACAAAAAATCCCCGTGGTTTTTACCGCATAATAGAATTTGTCGTCATAGGATGCGTCATTGTGGATAATGGCTTGCCACCATTCGGCCGGTATAGGATGCGCCCCGATTTCATCGAGTGTTTTGGTATCCATAACATCACCTCCACAGACAGTATAACCCGAATGATTGATACGTGTCTGCTTCTGCGAATGTAAGAGCAAGATGACAAAGATCGGCAGCTTGCTGTATAAAATAGTACACGGCGAAAGGTTATTTTTTTACATAGGCGAATCACCATTTTTTCTCTTCTTCAATATGATAAGTACAGAGCAGGGAGGTGGCAGATGTGGCTGTTGTGCGTGCAACGGAGAACGACGTCAAATTGCTGGCAAGGCTCATGCGTGCAGAAGCAGAAGGTGAAGGCGATCTGGGTATGCTTATGGTGGGAAATGTAGGGGTAAATCGGATTCGGGGCGATTGTTTGGATTTTAAGCCCATCACAAATATGAATCAGATGGTCTTTCAAACACCAGGAGGGTTTGAAGCGACACAAAAAGGATATTTCTACCAGAGGGCAAGGCCGAATGAGATTCGATTAGCAAGAAAAGTAATCAACGGAGAACGATTTGATCCAGCCCGGTTTGCGCTCTGGTTTTTCAGACCATCAGGTGCTTGTCCGGATAGATGGTACAATCAACCGAATTCGGGTCGGTATAAGTCGCACTGCTTTTTCCAACCAAATCAAGGCGAATGTCCTACAGTATATTAGGGAGGATGACAATGTCTTACATGTATAATCCAGGTGGAATGAACGTACAGTCTCCGCAGTACGGATATGGATGGAGTATGCCGGGTACACAGAGCGGGACGCCCTCAACATCGCAACCCGTGCAGACTACACCTTCTATGGGGCAGGGTGGCACCATGCTTCCGATTGAACAATCGTATATCGAAAACATTCTTCGTCTTAATCGTGGCAAGACGGCTGATGTGCATATGACGTTCGACCATGAAGGCGGCAGTCAGTCCAAAATATTTCGGGGTGTAATTGAGGCAGCCGGACGTGACCATATCATTCTCAGTGAACCATCTACAGGTAAGCGATATTTACTGTTGACCGTGTATTTAGATTATATAACATTCGATGAGCCGATCGCTTACAGTTATCCATTTGGCGGCACCGCGCCGCTCACCACATATTCGCCAAGATAGGCTGGGGAGCGGCAGACGAGTGAAGCGGCACAGCATGAAGCGGCACAGCATGAAGCTGATGCCGCTTTCTAACATACATAAAGAACGGTATACTGAAGGATATTTAATGGGGTAATGTATACAAAAGAAACGTCGCTTATTCATATGCTGCTGCACGGAATGTTCACGCCAATCGAGCGAGGTGAGATACGATGAGGATTACAGAGCTTCTGGAAGCGGATACGATTGTGCTAGACCTATCCGCCACCACAAAGCAGGGGGTAATCGACGAATTAAGCCAGAAGCTGGAGCGGGCGGGTAAGCTGTACGATTTAGAGCGCTTTCGAAAAGCGATTTTTGCGCGTGAAGCGCAGAGCACGACAGGCATCGGCAAAGGAGTTGCATTCCCGCATGCCAAGACGGATGCGGTGAAAACACCTGCGATTGCATTCGGCCGCTCGTCAAAAGGAGTGGCTTACGATGCGTTAGATGGGAAGCCCAGTCATTTGTTCTTTATGATTGCGGTTACGCAAGGCGCAGATACGGTACATTTAGAGACCCTCTCCCGTTTATCCTCTTTAGTCAGGGATGAAGCCCTGCGGCACCGCCTGCTTACAGCATCTACGCAAGAGGAAGTGCTGCACGCAATTAGCGATAAAGAAAACGAACGGGACAAACAGACGGCAGACGCCGCCACAGATCCACTTTCAGCAGACGCACCTGCAGCTCAAGTGCTCGCTGTCACGGCTTGTCCGACAGGAATCGCTCATACGTACATGGCGGCCGATGCATTGAAAGCAAAAGCACAAGAGCTTGGAATTCCGCTTAAAGTGGAGACGAGTGGCGCAGGCGGCATTAAAAATGAATTGAGCAAGGAAGAGATTGATCAAGCCATTGCTGTTATTATAGCGGCGGACAAGCAGGTTGATTTGTCCCGCTTTGCAGGGAAGTGTGTGATTCAAGTTCCTGTCACAATGGGAATCCATAAGCCGCAGGAGCTGCTGGAGAGAGCGGTAAAACAAGATGGACCGATTTGCTGCGGCGGGGAACAGGGCAGCCGGGAGAAGGCGGGTGGGCTGATGCATGGTCTTTATCGGCATTTGATGAATGGCATCTCTCATACGCTTCCTTTTATGATTGGCGGGGGCATATTGGTCGCTCTTGCGCATGCGTTTGGATTTGAGGGGGCGAATCCGAATACAATTGCACAGCATCCGGTGGCGGCAGCGCTTCAAATGATTGGGTCAGAATATGTGCTGACGCTTACCATTCCTGTACTGGCAGCATTTATCGCAATGAGTATCGCTGATCGTTCGGGCTTTGCGCCGGGGATGGTAGGCGGGTTGATGGCTGCGGTTGGTGAGGCAGGTTTTCTTGGTGGATTGCTTGCCGGATTTGCGGCCGGTTATATTAGTAGAGGAGTAAAGAAAGTCTGTGCCGGACTGCCTTCTGTGCTAGACGATGTAAAGCCTGTGCTTATCTATCCTCTATTGGGTATTCTTTGTACAGGCTTGCTTATGATGTATGTGGTGATTATTCCTGCTCAAGCTGTTAATGAGGGAGTGAAAGCCTGGCTGTCTTATATGGGTACGAGCAATCTGATAGTATTCGGGCTGGTTCTGGGTAGTATGATGGCGGTCGATATGGGCGGACCAATGAATAAAATCGCTTATACGTTCGGTCTTGCTATGATCGATGCGGGACAGTATGCGCCGTTTGCCGCTATTATGGCTGGCGGAATGGTACCGCCGCTTGGACTGGCGCTTGCTACAACGTTTTTTGCGAATCGATTCACCCATAAGGAACGAGAGACAGGTAAGGTTGCGTATATACAAGGCTTCTCCTTCATTACGGAAGGAGCCATTCCGTTTGTCGCTGCTGACCCGGTACGTGTGCTGCCTGCGGCTATGGCGGGATCGGCTCTTGCAGGTGCGCTTGCGATGGCTTTTGGTATTAAGCTGCGCGTTCCGCATGGAGGGATCTTCGTGATTCCGATTGTGCAGGGAAGTATTCTTCTTTATATGCTGGCCATTGTAGCCGGGGCCTGTGTGACAGCTCTTCTGGTCGGATTGCTGAAAAAGCCGATTCAGCCACCTACAGAAGAGGCGGATCGAAAGACTTAAACAAAGAAAGGAAGAGGAACATGGTTGAAAAAACATTTGAAATCAAAAATGAATCCGGATTGCATGCACGTCCTGCAACCGCTCTGGTACAGGCCGCGAGCCGTTTTTCTTCTCACATTGAATTGGAATATAAGAATAAAAAAGTAAACCTGAAATCGATCATGGGTGTGATGTCGCTTGCGGTCTCAAAAGGTGCGGTCGTTACAGTAACTGCGGAAGGTGTAGATGAAGTGGAAGCGATAGAAGGGATTGAACATGTAATGAAGAGTCAAGGGCTTGGGGTGTAATGTCGCGGACGCTGCAAGGTGTGGGTGCATCTGCTGGAATTGCGATCGCCAAAGCGTTTGTCCTAAAAGACCGTACATTTCCGATTGAGAAGCGAACGATTGATTCGGCTGTTGATGAGCAGACGCGGCTTATGCGGGCGGTTACTCAGGCTAAAAAAGAAATTGAAGCGATTGGACAGCGTACCCGAAAGGTGATGGGGGAGGAGTATGCGAATATTTTTGCCGCGCACTTGTTAATCTTACAGGACCCAGAGTTTATCGGGCCGATTGAAGATAAGATTTTGACGGAACATGTGAATGCGGACTTTGCAGTGCATAAAGTAGCGGATCAAGTTGCTGCGATGTTTGAGCGCATGGATAATGAGTATATGCAGGAGCGGGCAGCGGATATTCGCGATGTGGCTCAGCGGGTGCTCACTCATCTGTTAGGGATTGAGCGCTTTGATATAGGAGCCATTACCGAAGAGGTGATCATTGTGGCAGAGGATATCACCCCGTCTGATACCGTCCAATTGGATGTTCGCTATATCAAAGGGGTAACAACCAATAGCGGCGCTCATACCTCCCACGCTGTCATTATGGCCCGTTCGCTTGAAATTCCCGCTGTCGTAGGAACAAGGCAGGGAACGAAAGCGATAGAGCATGGAGCATGGCTGATTGTGGACGGGATTGAAGGGAAGGTTATCATCAATCCGAGTAAGAAGGAACTTGCGGTCTATCGGGAAAGGCAGGCTCAGTATAGAGCGCAGCGAGCTGCATGGAGTGAGCTTGTAGATAAGCCGACAATTTCGCGTGATGGCGTACAAGTAAAGGTAGCTGCAAATATCGGAACGCCCGCTGATATCGCCAATGTGCTGAAGAACGGTGCAGAAGGCATTGGGCTTTATCGTACGGAATTCCTTTATATGGGTCGCGGTCATCTTCCTTCAGAGGAGGAGCAGCTTGCTGCCTATAAAACGGTGCTTGAGCGCATGAATGGAAAACCTGTTATCATTCGTACGCTTGATATTGGCGGTGACAAAGAACTGCCGTACTTGTCTCTTCCGCAAGAGATGAATCCATTTCTCGGTTTTCGCGCCATTCGTCTATGTCTGGAGCGGGTCGACGTATTTCGCACACAACTGCGTGCTCTGCTGAGGGCGAGCGTATATGGTCAGCTAAAAATCATGTTTCCCATGATCGCGACGATGACAGAGCTAAAGCAGGCGAAGCAGCTTTTGGCAGAGGAGCGTGCGAAGCTGCAAGCGGAAGGTGTTCCGGTTGCCAAAAGAATTGATGTTGGTATTATGGTGGAGGTTCCTGCCACAGCGCTTATGGCTGATGTGCTGGCTTGCGAAGTAGATTTTTTCAGCATCGGCACCAATGACCTTATTCAATATACGATGGCGGCCGATCGAATGAATGAGAACGTAGCCTATCTATATCAACCGTATCATCCGGCTGTTCTGCGGCTGATTCATATGGTGATCACAGCGGCCCATCGCCAAGGGAAGTGGGTAGGTATGTGTGGAGAGATGGCGGGTGATCCGCTGGCAATCCCGCTGCTGTTTGGCTTAGGCCTTGATGAATTCAGTATGAGTGCTTCCTCCATACTGCCAGCGCGCAGCATGATTCAAGGGCTTGTAAGGGAAGAGGCGAAGCAGCATGCACAAAAGGCGATGACCATGAGCACGGGCGAAGAAGTACTGGACTATGTAAAAAGCACATGGTACACAGCAGGGACACTCAATTGAATCCAGCACACGATCGTAAAACGCCGGCAAGCCTGCATCGCAGTGCTTGCGGGTGTTTTCTTTTTCCGTGTTATGTGGGGCGTCTTACCAAGAAAGGTATGACGTGGATCAAGTAGAATTGATAGGGTGAGAGGGAGGAGATACAATGAGAAACGATGTGGAGATGAAAGGTCAGGGCATTCAATCATTGGAGCAGGGGATTGATATCCTTAAAAAAATAGGGGAAGCAGAAAAACCGCTTTCGATCTCAGAAATTGCCGAGCTTGCAGGTATCTCAAAAAGCAAGCTGCACCGTTATCTTACGAGTTTTTGGCGTACGGGCTTTTTGGAGCGGGATGACTCGCTTCGGTATACAGTTGGTGATGCATTAATCCAAATGGGTCTTAAAGCCTCTCAGCGTATTGACATCAAAGAACAGGCCAAGCCTGCGCTTGTACGTCTGCGGGAGAGGTTAAATGAGACGGTTGCTCTATCCATTTGGGGCGAGAGAGGTCCGTACTTTATTCACATCGAGGAAAGCAACCGCCAGATTACGATCGGCATTCGGGTCGGGTCGCGCGGCAGTATGCTGAATACGACAGCGGGCCAGTTGTTTGCGGCCTATATGCCCGGTACCCAAGTGGAGGAGTTGATTATGCATGAACTACAGCAGGCACCGGATCGTGCAGATGACTTTAAGAGGGTGCTTGCCACCATTAAAGAGAGGGGATATGCGCGAACGACAGAGAGTCTTGTGCCTGGAATTGTTGCGATCGGCTGCCCTATCTTTAATAGAGAAGGAGTGATCGTGGCGACGGTGACGGTGATTGGTCTGCTAGGAGTGCTTGACACCTCCGATGATTCAGATACCGTGTCTCTTCTTAAACAGGAGTGTCTGTCGCTTTCTCGTATGCTAGGATTTCAAGGAACATGATAAAGGCCGGATTTGGCCTTTTTTTGTTTGGTTTTTCTCCGACATTTATCAAATTTATGAAAGTATAAAGATCTGATATTTAACATTATATAGAATGTATATTATATTTTTCTTAACAAATAGAAAATTTAGTTTTTTTAGAAAGATTTGAGATATTACCTATAAAGGGGGATGAAAGCAGACAGAAGATGAAAGAACAGAGATGACGCAGACGTGATGAAGGAGAAGCGTGGCTTGTAGACCATTTATGTCGGGAAGTAAAGAAGGAGGATGTATGTGAGTTCCGATCATACAAAACCAGTGTCCTTTCGCAAGATATTTGTCGTCGCGGGACTTAGTTGGGTATTTGATGCCATGGATGTCGGGATTATCTCCTTTATCGCTGCTGCGTTGATCGAAGAGTGGTATTTGACGCCGACAGAAGCTGGCTGGATTGGCAGTATTAACGCAATCGGCATGCTGATCGGGGCGGTGGTAGCTGGATCGCTCGCTGATCGGATTGGACGTAATAAAGTATTGATGTACACCGTGCTGTTATTTTCTGTTGCCAGCGGGCTTGCGGCACTATCGACCACCTTTGCCGTGTTTTTGGTGCTACGGTTTATTATCGGCCTTGGTCTGGGGGGAGAGCTTCCTGTCGCATCGACGCTCGTATCCGAACACGTTCCGGCACATAAGCGAGGCCGTATGGTCGTTCTGCTGGAGAGTTTCTGGGCGGTTGGCTGGATATTATCAGCGGTGATTGCCTACTTCATTATGCCGTATTGGGGCTGGCGCTCGGCGCTGGTTATTGGAGCGCTGCCTGCACTGCTGGCGATCTACATGCGCTGGGGCCTGCCGGATTCTCCCTCTTTTCACAACAGGGATAAGAAGAAAACTACAATATGGAAAAACATAAAAGCTGTATGGTCGCCTAAATATGCTCGTGCTACTGCGATGCTGTGGATTCTCTGGCTGTTCGTTATGTTTTCCTATCATGGTATGTTTCTGTGGCTGCCATCCATTATGGTAATGAAGGGCTTTGGACTGATTAAAAGCTTTGGTTATGTCTTATTGATGACGCTTACACAGCTTCCGGGATTTTTTAGTGCCGCATGGCTGGTTGAGAAGATCGGGCGTAAATTCGTGCTTGTTACGTATTTGTTATTTGCCGCAATAAGCGCGTTTTTCTTCGGAACGGCAGAGACGCTTCCTGTCCTTATCGCATCCGGTATGGCGTTGTCTTTCTTCTATCTAGGTGTTACCGGAACAACATATGCATATACGACCGATCACTATGATTCGGACATTCGGGCCACAGCTTCAGGCTTGGCGAATGCCGCCGGACGCATCGGGGCGATTATCGGGCCGCTTGCTGTAGGTTATATGGTAGCAGCTAAAGTATCATTTACGATCATTTTCTCTATCTTCTTCGTATCCTGTCTGATTGCGGCACTCAATGTCCTGATTCTGGGCAAAGAAACACGCGTGCGAGCCCCGTACTTTGAAGAGGTGGAAGGACAGGAGCAGACGGAAGAAAAAGAGATCGTAACGGTAAAAAACACGATGTAAAGGAGGACAAGCATGGCTAGATTGGTTGATTTGACGATGCCGTGGGGGCCGGACGTGCAGCCGCTCGACGGACACCCGGCTATCACGTTTACACCGATTACCACCCATGAGATAGAGCGGCGTTCTAATACGGAAGTGTTATTTAGTATTCATACCGGTACCCATATTGATTCCCCCTATCATTTCTTTGCGGATGGAAAAACCATTGAACAGATTCCGCTAGATGTATTCATTGGTCCCGCTTTGCTGGTAGATTTGCGGCAGGTGGCAGCTCCAAATCATGAGATTACGCTTGAAGAGTTGAAATCTGTAGGAGGGCTGACGGAGGAGTTGGTACGGGGAAAGCGGCTCGTGTTATGGGGGGATTGGGCTGCGAAGCATTGGAAATCGAAGGAGTTGTATGAGAATAATCCGTATTTATCGCAGGAAGCGGCAACGTGGCTTCGCGACGCGGGTGTCGTAGCCGTAGGGTTGGATTTTGCGGTGGATGGTGCCGCTCCGTACCCAAACCACCCGATCTTATTAGGCAATGAGATTCCTTTGATTGAGAATCTGGTGAATTTAGATGCGATTGATGCGCGTGAATTCACTTTGATTGCGCTGCCTCTGCCTGTCGTAGGCGGAGACGGATCTCCGGCGCGTGTTGTGGCGAGAATCGAAGAGTGAGGAGGATTATAACATGAATGTGGCTGGTGAAGTAGTTGTAAAGGCACCAAAGGAAAATGTATGGAAGGCATTGAACGATCCGGAAACATTAAAAAAGGCGACCCCCGGGTGTAAATCATTGACCGAGGTGGAGCCAGATCGCTACAAGGCAGAGATCAGTGTGGGGATTGCAGCCGTGCGGGGCGACTATGAATCTACCATCGCAATTCTCGATAAAGTTGAGCCAGACCGCTACCGCCTTATCATGAATGCGAACAGCCCTGTCGGATTTGTCGAGGGTGATGCGATTGTAGAGTTGATGTATGAAGATGCTAAAACATACATCAAGTATGATGGTACAGCACAGGTAGGCGGTAAGGTGGCCGGTGTAGGTCAGCGCATGCTCTCGGGCGTAGCCAAAATGATTGTCAAAGATTTCTTCAAAAAAATTGCAAAGGAAACAAAGACGCAGGTTCAGTAATACCGGCTTCAAGAAGCCGTAATCTATATACATTATATAAAAGGAGCGATGCATAATGAATCTAGGACTAGAGGGCAAAGTGGTACTTATCACTGGGGGAAGCAAAGGGATTGGCCGCCAGACGGCGCTTACATTTGCAAAAGAAGGTGCGTCGGTAGCATTAGTGGCGCGCAATGGTGAGGATTTGGAGAAAGCCAAGGACACGCTGCAAGGCGAAGTGCCGCAGGCGGATGTATTGACGATTCAGGCCGATCTGCAGCAGGAGGCCGGTGCGGTCGATGCGGTCCAGAAAACAGTCGAGTATTTCGGGAAAATCGATGTGTTAATCAACTGTGCAGGTGCCGCTCCGGGTGGATTGCTGCTTGAGCTGACGGAAGAGGATTGGGATTTTGCCATGGGGCTTAAATTCCGTGGGTACGTCCGTATGGCGAAAGCAACCATTCCACAGTTCCTTAAGCAAAAACATGGGGTGATTGTTAACGTAGTTGGAAATGACGGTGTTAAACCGTCCTGGTGGGAGCTGACCGGTACGGCAGTCAATGCGGCGGATTTGGCAGTGATGACGGCGCTAGGAAATCAATACGGCAACGATAATATTCGCATCAACTGTGTAAATCCTGGTCCTGTCGATACGGGTCGTTGGGAGACGCTGACTGAAGCGTATGCGCGGGATGTGAAGATTAGCGTTGAGGAAGCGAATGAAGCCGCAAGCAAATCCATGCCGTTTGGCCGGATTGCTACAGCTGCAGAGGTAGCGGATGTTGTCGTATTCCTCGCCTCAGATCGCGCAAGCTTCGTCCATAACTCAGTAGTCAACATTGACGGCGGGCAGATGAAGGACATATTAGACCGTAAGCAGCAGCGATTGACCGTCGCGGCGGAGTAAGAAGACATGAGGATTGGTGTGGTTCAGACGAACAATGCACCGGGTATGGCCGCTGTTGATGCGAATCGACGGAGTAATGACCAAGCGATCGAAGCTCTATTCAATGATGGAGCCCAGATAATTGTACTGCCTGAATGCTCAAATCACCAATATGTTATGCACTCCCAAGAGGATGTTCGTATGTATGCGGAAACGCTGGATGGACCGAGCGTAGGTAGATGGCACGCTTTAGCATCCGCACATGGGGGCTATATTGTCGGTGGAATCATCGAGCGTGATGAAGGCGTTTTCTATAATACGGCCGTATTGGTCGGACCGGATGGACCCATCGGACATTATCGCAAGGTGCATCGTTTTAACTGGGAAAAAGAATTTCTGTCGGCTGGTAATATTGGATTTCCGATTTTTCACATCGGAGAATTGGATATAAATGTAGGGATGTTGATCTGCTATGATCTGCGCTTTCCTGAAGCTGTACGCTCTATGGCTCTTGCGCAGTGTGATCTTCTGCTTGTCCCGACTACATGGACCTCCATCGGCAAAGCGGTGCTGTGGGATGAGCAGGGGTATTGTCTGGCAAACTATCTGGCACTGGCTCATACGTACAGTAACCGGATGGCTATTGCGTGTGCAGACCGTGCGGGTAAAGAAGGGGATGTGCGGTACATGGGCGCAAGCATCATCGTTGATTCCATGTCGCGTGTAGCAGCAGGACCGGCCGCAAAATACGATGCGGACCGCCTGCTTGCGGATGTGGATGTGTCATTGTCTAAAGACAAGCGTGTCGGGACTCATAATGATCTGCTAAGAGACCGCTGTCCGCAACACTATACGCTGATTAGTTAAAGGGGCAAGTGACTGAGATGAAAGCGGGGAACGCGCTTCCCCGTCCTTTATGATCGTCTGCTATATGGGGCAAGGAGGGATGGGATTGGCAGTAAAGAAGCTTGATCACATTGGAATTATTGTATCGGATCTGGATGAAGCGGTTGAGACGTATGAACGCGTGCTAGGGCTTACCGTCGACCGTATTGAAGATTATGGAGAAGGATTGCTATCCATTGCGTTTCTTCCGCTTGGTGATGTGCTGCTAGAGTTAATCCAGCCTCTAAAGCCGGGCAGTGATGCGTGGGATTTTTTGCAGCGACAAGGCGAAGGGATTGAACACCTGGCATTTGCTGTCGATGATCTGCATACCGAATGGCATCGTGTCTTGGCTAAGGGGATTCCTGTGACTGATACGAAGCCTAGACCGGGTGCTAGCAATACGCAGATATGTTTTTTGCAGCGCGAGGCACTGCGTGGTGTGCTAGGTGAATTTGTCGCACCGTCCGTTCAGAAGACATATAAAGCATAGAACGAAAGGAAGGGAATGCCGATGAAGCCGGCAGCTTTTGACTACTACACACCGCATACGCTGGATGAAGCGCTCGAATTGATAGAGAAGTACGGATATGATGCAAAAATTCTCGCTGGCGGACAAAGTCTTATTCCCACGATGAATATGCGGCTGGCACGTCCGCAGGTGCTGGTCGATATTGGTAGGCTGCATGATCTTACTTATATCCGGGCTGCCGATACCGATGTGCAGGTGGGTGCTACCACACCTCACTATCAGATCGAGCAGTCCGCAGAGATTGCAAGAGTATGTCCGATGCTGTCTGAAGGAATCCGGCTGGTTGGTCATTCACAGATTCGTTCCCGTGGAACGGTCGGCGGCAGTCTGGTTCATGCGGACCCGACGGCGGAACTTCCGGTGATTCTGCGTACGTTAGGAGGCGCGGTTACGTTAGCCTCGCTTGCAGGGGAGCGGACGGTTGCGGCGGAAGAATTCTTTTTCACGTATATGACGACGACAATCGAGCCCAATGAAATGCTTGTAGCTACTAGCTTTCCGAAAATTACCCCCCGCACAGGTCATGCGATTGAGGAGTTTGCGCTGCGCAAGGGAGACTTCGCCATTGTCCTGGCGGCAGCCTCCGTTACGCTTGATGAAGCGGGCAAGATGAAGTCGGTGAGTATCGGCTTAGGCGGTGTAGATGGTGCGCCCATTCGCTTGGAGGATATAGAGGATGAACTAGAGGATACTGAGCCTGACAGCGATTGGATTGCTGAATGCTGTGAAAGTATTCGAGATGAGATCGATCCGGAGCCGGATATTCATGCCAGCGTGGAGTATCGCAAGGATTTGAGCGTCACATTGAGTCGGCGTGTCATCGAAAAAGCGGTAGCGCGTGCGAAAGAGCAGTACAGCTACGCATAGAGAGAGGTGGAAGCATGGCTGATCATTTGATAACGACAAAAACGTCTGCTAGTACAGGCAGCAAACTCAAAAGCATCACATTAACGATTAATGGAGAGGAGTATACCGTCTGGGTAGAACCACGTATGCTTCTCTCCGATGTAATTCGTGACGAGCTTGGCCTAACGGGTACACATGTCGGATGTGAGCATGGCATCTGCGGTGCATGTACGATCCTAGTCGATCATCGCCCGGCTCGTTCCTGTCTGATGTTTGCGGTACAGGCGGACGGTGCCGAGGTGATGACGGTGGAAGGGCTTGCCCAAGCGGACGGTTCACTGCATCCGCTTCAAGATGCTTTCTGGGAGAAGCATGGGTTGCAGTGCGGATTTTGTACGCCGGGCATGCTGATGTCAGCCTATCATTTTCTTAAAGAAAATCCGCATCCGTCTCGGGAAGAGATTCGTGACGGCATCTCCGGCAATCTGTGCCGCTGTACCGGCTATCAATCCATTGTTGATGCGGTAGAGCATGCCGCGCGAGTTATGCGGCAGGGGAAGGGGTGAAAGTGTGGCAATCGGAGCAAGCGTAAAGCGAGTGGAAGACCGTGCGCTGCTTACCGGACAAGGACGGTATGCAGGAGACATTAAGCTTCCAGATCAATGTGAGGCCATCGTGATCCGCAGTCCCCATGCACATGCGTATGTCCGCTCTATTCGATATGATAAGGCAGCTCGTATGCCAGGGGTTCTATTGGTTGTGACCGCTGCCGATTTGCCGAAGGATCTACAGCCCATCCCCATGCGGTTATCACCGGATGAAGCACTTGCGCATGCCTTGCAGTATCCGCTCGCCAAGGAACGAGTCCGGTATGTTGGCGAACCGGTGGTGCTGCTTGTCGCTATTAATCGTTATGTGGCTGAAGATGCGGCAGAGGCGGTTGAGATTGAATATGAGCCGCTTACACCGTTGGCTGACACGAATTGCGCTCTTGCAAGTGAGGCTCCACTCCTCCATCCATTGATCGCAAGCAACGATATCTTTCGCATTCATTCTACTAAAGGCTCTGTGGATGATGTATTTGCGAGGTGTCCCCATATTTTGTGCGAAGAGTTGTATGTGCAGCGCCATACAGGTGTGCCGCTAGAGACGCGAGGGCTGGTTGCTTCCTATGAGGCAAACGGCCGTTTGACGGTATATGGGGCGACGAAGGTTGTTCATTTTAACCATCAGATTCTCAGTCGCCTGCTTAGGAAGGATAGCAGTGAAATCCGGTACGTAGAAACGGATGTCGGGGGCGGATTCGGTCCGCGCGGTGAATTCTATCCAGAAGACTATTTAATCCCTTACGCTGCAATAAAGCTTGGTCGTCCGGTTCGTTGGGTGGAGGATCGACTCGAACATTTGCTTGCGACCAACCACTCGAGGGAGCAGAAGCATCATATTACGGTTGGCTTCGATGACACGGGGCGCATTCATGCGCTGCGCGATGAGATTTTCGTCGATACGGGCGCGTATATCCGCACGCACGGCGTCACCGTTCCAGCATTGACCCAGGCGATGCTCCCCGGTCCATATGATATCGAAGCGTTGGAATTCATCACACATGTTGTTGCAACAAATAAAACACCGACAGGCACCTACCGGGGGCCGGGTAGATTTGAGGGGACATTTGTCCGCGAGCGAGTTATCGATATGATTGCCCGTCAACTGCAGCTTGATCCGGTAACAGTACGGGAACGAAACGTCGTACAGCCGGAGCAGATGCCTTATACGAATGGGATTGCCGCACTTGGCCAAATTGTTGAGTTTGATAGCGGCGATTATCCGCACCTGCTGCAACAAGTGCGTCATGCCGTAGACTGGGGGGGATTTGAGCATCGGAAGGCGGAAGCGGCGTCAAGGGGAAAGCTGCTGGGTCTTGGCCTTGCGATGTTTGTGGAGAAGTCAGGGCTTGGTCCGTGGGAATATGCGGCCATCGACATTCTCAGCAATGGTGACGTATGTGCAAAAACTGGCCTTGCAGACGTTGGCCAAGGGGTGAAAACGATGATCGCTCAGGTGTGCGGCGACCAGCTTGGTATTTCATATACGAGAGTGCGCGTCGTACATGGTGATACGGATACGGTGAAAAAAGGAAACGGCTCCTTCGCTACACGGGGAACTGTGATGGGAGGCTCAGCTGCATGGTTAGCCGCCGCATCCCTGAAGGATCGATTGTTGCGCACAGCCGCCCGCTGGTACAGCCTGCCTGTAGAAAAGCTCATGCTGTGTGAGGATGCATTGATTGAGAGAGAGAGCGGATGCGCATTGCTCTCATATCAGGAATTGGTTGCCCGATGTTATCAAGAAGGTGTCAGCTTGCAGGAAGAATACACATTTTCTGCCGCTCATATGACGTATCCGTACGGTGTACACGCTGCTGAAGTAGAAATCGATAAGGATACCGGCTGCATTCGGATTCCAAAGTATTACATCGGCTATGATATCGGACGTGCCATTAATCCGATGCTGGTAGAAGGGCAGCTTATCGGCGGAATGGCGCAGGGATTGGGGGGTGCCTTATACGAGGATCTCCGCTATGACGAAGCGGGACAGCTGCTTGCAGGAACTTTTATGGATTACTTGATTCCAAGCGCTACGGAAGTGCCGGATATTGATGTGGATATCTTTGAGCATGCGCCCTCCCCGCTCAACCCGCTCGGGGTCAAGGGGGCAGGCGAAGGCGGAACCGTAGCGGTAGCGCCTGCATTGGCCAATGCGATATGTGATGCCCTTGCCGCTTACGATTTTAAAATTACTTCGCTGCCGATTCGGCCACAGACCATCCGTTCGGCCATTCGGCGTATGGAGCGCGGCGAGAAGACATCGGAGGTGATTTCATGAAGACGCTTGGACAGCCGCTGAAGCGAAAAATTGATCCGCGGCTTGTACGCGGGGAAGGACGCTATATCGCCGATCTTCGGATTCCGGGTACGTTGAGCGTCGCGTTTTTACGCAGTCCGCATGCGCATGCACGTATAACGGAGATGAAGCTGGATGCAGCTCGTCATTTGCCAGGCGTAGTGGCCGTATTCGGACCGGAGGATGGAGAGGCATTTCCATCTCTGCCGCTTCTTTTTCCCCACGGGAATCTGACGCCAGTTACACAGCGGCCGTTTAATTGGACGGTGCACCATGTGGGCGAGCCGGTGGCGATGGTGATTGCGGAGAATCGTTATATTGCCGAAGACGCGCTCGATATGATTGACATTGCGTATAAGGCTCTGCCCGCCATAGCCCAGCTAGAAGATGCTGTACGTGAAGACGCAGCGCTTGCGCATGAGCATCTGCCCTCCAATGAGGCCGCACACTTTGTTCAGACGGTTGGCGATGCTGAATCGGCAATGAAAACGGCCGACGTGATTGTACGACACCGTTTTAAAATCGGCAGGGTTAGCTGCCTGCCAATTGAGACGAGAGGCATGCTTGCCCATTGGCATGACAGCGGCGGCATGGAGTCGCATCTTGAAGTTTATGCCACAACGCAAAATCAGCACGAAATGCGCAACATTCTTGCCAAGCTGCTTGGTCTCTCTGAAAATCAAGTCCGTGTCATCGCACCGGATGTGGGCGGTGCATTTGGAGCAAAGGCACCTTTTTATGCAGAAGACTTTCTTGTGTGTTGGGCCTCCTGCAAGCTTGGTATGCCTGTGCGCTGGATCGAGGATCGGATGGAGCATATGATGGCATCGATTCATGAGCGGGAGCAGGTACATGAGGCTGCGCTTGGCGTTACTTGGGACGGAGAAATTGTCGCGGTAACAGATACGATGCTTGCCAATACAGGCGCCTATGTTCCCTGGGGAATTATCGTGCCTTTGATGACCTCTACGCTCATTCCTGGCCCGTATAAAGTTCCGAATTATTTGTGTGATGTCACGGTTCTATACACCAATACAATGCCGCATGCTCCTTTCCGCGGCGCCGGCCGGCCGCAAGCTGCGCTGATTCTTAACAGGCTGCTCGATCAGGCGGCAGAAAAGCTTGGGATGGACCCGGTAGAGATCCGGCGTAAGAATCTGATCCAAGCGGATGCATTTCCGTATCGCACGGGCCTTCTATCGCGTGATGGTACACCGCAAGTATATGACAGCGGAGATTATCCAAGGCTTCTCGATGAAGTTGTACACAACAGCAGCTACCATGAATGGAGAGTACGGCAGAAGGAGTATCGGAAGCAGGGCCGCCATATCGGCATCGGGATAGCATGTGCCATTGAAAACACAGGATTTGGATCATTTGAAGGCGCCACGGTTCGTGTGGAGGCGGATGGAGATGTCACGGTAATTACCGGCGCTGCTTCGCAAGGACAAGGACATGAGACAACGTTGGCACAAGTGGCGTCTGAAGTGCTTGATGTACCGCTTGCACGGGTCACAGTCCGACAAGGGGACACGAAGCTTATTCCCTATGGTACCGGTACGTTCGCAAGCCGTATCGCAACGATTACTGGTACGGCCATCTATCGTGCTGCGCAAGCGGTGAGAGAAAAGGCGCTGCGGATTGCCGCTCACATGCTGCAGGCAGAAGAGGAAGAACTTGAGCTTGAGAGTGGCGTCATTCGCCGCAAACATCATCCTTCCGATGAAGTTACGCTGGGTGAAGTGGCCCGCGAAGCAAGGGGCGTCTATCCCGGTACAACCTATTCACTTCCCGTATCTCCGGGTCTTGAAGCAACGGATTATTTTGCCCCAAAAGCGGCGGCAATTTCGTCAATGGCCGATATTGCCGTTGTGGAAGTCGATATGGAGTCATACAGGATCAACGTACTTCATTATACATCCATGCATGATTGCGGTCGTCTGCTGAATCCGCTTGTAGTCAACGGACAGATGCAGGGTGGTATTATCAATGGCTTGGGTACCGCGCTATTTGAAGAAGTCATCTATGACAAGCAGGGACAGCTTTTGACGAGTACGTTAATGGATTACCTGGTTCCTTCCGCTACGGAGAGTCCCGAAATGATGATCGGTCATATCGAGACGCCGTCTCCGCTAAATCCATTAGGTGCTAAGGGGGCGGGTGAGAGCGGTACCATTCCTGTGCCTGCGGTCATTCAATCCGCTGTCGAAGATGCGCTGCGGCCGTGGGGTATAAAAATTAATGAGATTCCGGTTAAGCCTTCCTATCTTCGTGCGCTTATGCATAAGAAGAGAGATGGTTGACATGTCACAAAAGCTTATAAAAGAAACGACAACCACCGTAGTGTACAACCGTTTGAGTGAATTGATCGCATCCGGGCATTTTGAGATGGGCGAGTGGATTCGGGAGCGGCATATTCGGGAGATTCTTGGCGTTAGCAGTACGCCGATTCGTGAAGCGCTCCGCATGCTGGTACAGGAGCGACTGCTTGAATCGGTGCCTCATCATGGTGTGCGGATTCGGCGGCTCTCAATTAAAGAGATTGAGGATTTCTATGAGCTGCGCACAGAGCTTGAAGGATTATCTGCCAAGCTGGCTGCCAAGAGGGCAACGGAAGAGCAGTTAGCCGCACTCACAGCTGTGCTGAATACAGCACGTATGCATATGGCAAGTGCACCCGGGCGTGAGTTGGATACGATCCGGCACAATCATGATTTTCATGGACTGATTGCTCAGGCAAGCGGCAATCAAGCACTGGCTGATTCGCTGGTACAACAGCGCTCGAACTTCAATCTGCTCCGCATCATGCTATGGGAGAGAGATAAACAGCGTCCGCGTGTAACCATCTGTCAGCATGAAGACATTCTGGCGGCTATTCTTGAACGTAAGCCTGCTTTAGCTCACAAGCGGGCGCAAGAACATATTCGCGATTCCGCCACGTTAATGCTGCAAGTTGCAAGAAAATTGAAACAAAGCTAATGGAGGGATATGATGGAGAACTTTAACTTGTATGCGGTAGCTACCCGGATTTTGACGGAAGCGGTGAAGCTTGAGGCAGGAGAGAATGTGTGTATTGTTGCTGATACGAACACATCCGAGATTGGAGAGGTGTTTGCTTCTTGCGTGGCGGCGATGGGGGCTGAGCCGGTACTTACGGTGATTACGCCGCGAAAAACGCATGGCGTTGAGCCGCCCGCCATCGTAGCCGCCGCAATGAAAGCAGCCGATGTCGTACTGCAGCCGATTACGTATGCCATTACCCATACGAATGCAACCAAAGAAGCGTTGGGGGCCGGTGCGCGTGTCCTCGTCATGCGAGGTGTGACGAAGGAGTTGATGCTCTACGGTGCCGTTGGCGCAGATTATCATAAGATTGACCTGGTTTCTGAAGTGGTCAGACAGCGTATGACAAAAGGAAAAAATGTACGTATTACATCGCCATCCGGCACCGATCTGACACTGAGCATCGAGGGGAGAAACGGATTGATGCTCACCGGATTGGTGAAAGGGCCGGGGACTTTTGCAGCGATGCCGGATGGGGAAGCTGCGATTGCGCCTGTGGAGGGTACGACGGAGGGTACGCTTGTAATCGACCATACGATGGATTCGTTGGGCATTCTTGATGCACCGATTCGCATGGAAGTACGCAAAGGGCATGTGGTCAGCATCGAAGGGGGAAAATCAGCCGAACGACTGAAAAAACTAATCGAAGAATCAGACGAAGGGGCAAGCAACATTGCTGAATTTGCGATTGGAACGAATCCGAACGCCCGCTTGATCGGCAATATGGCTGAAGATAAGAAAGCGTGGGGAACCGTACACATAGCTGTCGGCGACAGCCATGTTATTGGTGGGACGGTAGAGAGTTCGATTCACCTTGATGGTCTGCTTCTCTCGCCAACGGTATGGATTGATGAAGAATGCGTAATTGAAGCAGGAAAATTGCTGGTAGAAGAGACGCCTGCGGTTGCGCCAACAGGAGCATAGGAAGGCGGCATAGCCCAGTCAAAATAAGAGAAGCCAGGCCCTTGCATGCAGGGGGCCTGGCTCTATTTTATTATATAGTGAAGTAAAGTTATGAATGGGAGTAGAGTACCTCCTTATAAATGGGCTGATCCTTTTTGTAGATAAGCGAGTAGTGAATCTTGCCAAGCGACATGTCGGAGTGGAAGGGAACAGAGACAAGCCAACCGTTGTTAATTTCGTGCGCTAAGAGTAGAGGAGGAAGAAATGCAATACCATAATTATGCTTTAGTAGATTCCTGATAATCCCAAGTTGGTTCGACATAAGTTTTTTCTTGAAAAATTGTTCGGTACGTATATGTTCTTCCATGTATTTCATGTACGGTTCATAGCAGATTAAGCTTTCATCCTGCAGCAGTGTGATATCTTCAATATAGGCATGTGCTGATAGCGGATGCTCAGATGGGAGAATAAGTTCGAACTCTTCGGAACCAAGCGTACAGCTTGTAAAATTTTCTTCTGTCAGCGGTTCGGTGCTGAAGGCCAAATCGATTGTGTTATCGATGAGTCTGTGGCTCAGTATTGAGTTTTTGATGAAGGATAGGCTAATATTAACATCATTATTCATTGCATAGAGCGACTTTACTTTATCGACAATAAACGGATGTGTAAATGGAATCGAACTTCCGACTTTGACCAGATTCTGCTCATTGGCAGCGGTCACATGGCGCCGAGCGTTATCGAGTGAAGTAAGCACCTGCTTCACGTAGGGAAGGAAGATGTCACCTGCGGCTGTAAGCTGAACATTTCGCTTGCCTGCTTTGCCTCTAGTAAACAGCGGTTGACCTAATTCGTCTTCAAGGTGGCGGATTCTGTTCGTTACGGTAGGTTGGGGTACATACAAATGTTTCGCGGCTTCGGTAAAGTTTCCATGCTCATGGACAGCTAAAAATGTTTCAAGGTATACCAGATTGATAGCCAGCAACCCCCTTCTGCTGTATTGTTTTGAAAATTCAAAACTATGATCGTAGTTATTATATCATTTATTGCAAAATAGTAAATAACGTTTTATATTAAGAAATAAATTTACATATATTAGGCTGATGAGATAGGGAAAGGAGGGTGATGGTTTGAAGGAGAAACAACGATATAAAGTAGAATTAATCACCGCGGAATCACAAGAATCCAGATATGTAAGGCAACGCCGCCTGATCCGCTTTCCGCAGCTGACGATGCTGCTTCTCGCTGCCTATACACCCGAGAATTGGGACGTTATTCACACAGATGAAATTGTGCAGCAAATAGATTTTGCAAGAGAAGTAGACATGGTGGGAATCACAGTCAATACAGCGGCGGCTCCGCATGCCTATCGCTTAGCTGCCGAATACAGAAGGCGCGGCGTTACTGTAGTGATTGGTGGCCCACATGCTACGCTGCTTCCCGATGAAGTAAAGCAGCATTGTGATGCGGTGGTGATCGGAGAAGCAGAGACGATATGGCCCAGACTGCTTGAGGATTTTGAGCAGGGAAGGCTTGCTTCCTACTATCGCTGCACCAAGCTTCCTGACTTGAAGCAAATGCCTGCTCCGCGCTGGGATTTGATTAAGGGAAGGGTATATGGGAAGGGAATTACGATTGCAACGCGCGGTTGCCCGTATGCTTGTGATTACTGCACCATTCCGGCAATGTATCAGCGCAAGATGCGCTATCGTCCTGTAGAAGACATGGTTAAAGAAATTCAGCATATGCCAGGGAAAGCCTTGATTTTCTGGGATGATAATATTGCGGCAAACCCCGCATATGCAAAAGAACTCTTCCGCGCGATCCGGCCGCTTAAGCGATGGTGGACGAGTCAGGCAACGATGGATGTTGCCTTGACGAGTTCATGGAATTGGCCGCTAATAGTGGATGCAAGGCTTTGTTTTTAGGTTTGGAGACCATTTCGCAAGACAGCCTGCATGGGGCAAACAAGCATCACAATCTGGTGGAGAGATATCGGGAAATGATGCGCCGCTTCCATTATTATGGCATCGCTGTTCAGGCTGGTACAGTATTTGGATTCGACCACGATGATCGGTCGATTTTTCGTCGCACCGTTGCGTTTTATCGCGAGATCGGCCTTGATTCCGCAACGATTAGCGTGCTGATTCCCTTCCCGAATACGCCGTTGTTTAAGCGGCTCGAAGCGGAAGGGCGTATCTTAACATATGATTGGTCCAAATATAACGGAAAAAAAGATGTAGTCTATCAGCCTGCGCTGATGTCACCGGAGGAATTACTAATGGGTACAGAGTGGGCGGCCCGTCAATTTTATGCCATCCCATCTATTGTGGAACGGATGTGGAGATCGAAAACAGGGCTGTGGTGGAATATTGCTCGGAATGTAGGCTACCATCTAGCTTTGCGAAATTTCGGCAACATCGGATATAATCCGGAAGCACCTGCTGATTGGATAAGAAGGAAGCGTTTGAAATCGTAAAATCGATTGATACAGAAGAAAACATTCGTTTGATGAAAGCAGAGCGTAAAGTGAGGAGAGATACGGTTGGACATACGAGAGGTAGGCGCAGATGAACAATATCCAATGGAACTGCTTTTATTAGCGGACCCGTCCCGAAAACTGGTGGAGGAATATATTAAGCGCGGCAAATGCTTTGTCGCCGAAGAAGAGAACCACATCATAGGTGTGTATGTTTTGCTGCCAACAAGACCTGAAACAGTTGAGTTGGTTAATATCGCTGTTGATGAGAGCTGCCAGGGCAGGGGAATTGGCAAACGGTTGGTACATCATGCAGTCGCTCATGCACGAGCACTCGGCTTTAAGACGATCGAAGTCGGTACGGGAAATTCAAGTGTGGGGCAGCTTGCTCTGTATCAAAAATGTGGGTTTAGAATGACGGGAATTGACCGAGACTTCTTTCTTCGGCATTATGACGAAGAAATTTTTGAAAATGGAATACAGGTAATAGATATGGTGCGCTTATCTCAGGATGTATAAGCGGTGATTTTAGGGCGTAGCTCAAGGTTGTTGATTATCCAGTACGATCCAGAGTAGATCGTTACCACACCATGCCCCAAGCGGCCGTCTCCCTTCCTTGTGAGAAAACAACGAGGGAACACGCGGGCGCATGTATCTTATTTCTTCCAAATATAAGGTATGTAAAACACCTCGTTTTATAGGGTTTAAATACAATATGTTCAAAAATAGCACCATCCATTTTTTGTGATAAAATGGATCATATCCATTTTCCAATCAGTAAGAGCAGCGATTTTCGTTTGCTCTTTTCTTTACTGTTGAACAACTTGCGAGGCAATCATAGAAAAGATCTCTAATAGAGAAGAGGGATAGGATGAAGCTAACAGGTATTGTACAAAAGGTGGATGAACTGGGAAGAGTTATACTGCCAATTGATGTACGGAAGAGCATGGGTATTGAGGAAAAGGATAGAATAGAAGTTTTTGTAGAAGGTGAAAAAATCATTCTACGGAAGTATAAACCCGCCTGTCTATTTTGTAATTCCACATATGAAGTGTTTTCGTTTAAAGGAAAAATGATGTGTGTTGAGTGTTGCACAGACATGAAGCTGTATTATTCTCCCTAGACAAACAGACAAATGACCCACCAGCCTGGGCATAAAAAATAGGACCGGTGGGTTTTGTATGACAAAAAAATGACTCGCTGCTGTGTGCTAATTCCATATAGAAAGAGATGGATTGATTTGCGGTACAATTCGTGTGGCATCCTCGATATCTATATGCTTGAATGCGCCGTTATGTTTGCTTTCATTAAAGAGGCAATTTTTTGCTCATCTGTCGTTGAAATCTGCTCCAGTTGCTTAACAATGAGCTCCTGCCGTTGTAAGGGGTGGTTTTGACTTAGTTTTGCTTTCCCCTCTATTTTACTGATTTTTATTTTGAAGCCCTGTACGCCTTTGTTCATACCAGCAAGAAACTCAGTGTCTACATCGTGCAGTCTATAGGAACTGTTGGGCGCTTCATACTTTACAACCATTTCCTGCAGCGAATCCATTAATTCATTCTCATCCTCTAACAGCTCGACTTCTCCATAGACATGAACGGTCACATAATTCCATGTTGGTACCGCTCTATCTGTCTCATACCAGGAGGGAGAGATATAGCAGTGCGGACCATGAAAAACGGCTAAGACGGTTTGTTTTTTAATATCTTTCCACTGCGGATTCGGCCGAGCAAAATGTCCGTATAAGTATGTATGCTCCTCGTTTAAAAGCAAAGGTAAATGAGTAGCGAACGGCAGTCCATTATGTTGAGAGAATAGCGTCGCAAAACTATGCTCTTTTATAATATCATAGGCGATTGCTGCATCTGTAATGGTGAAGTGTGAAGGAATATACACGGCAGGTTCCTTTCAGAATTTTTTCTCTATTATACTATATAGAACCTTGTGCAGTAGTCTAAAATATCAAAGGATAGACAAAGCAGATTGCCGTATCTATCCTTTTCTTCTATCCTTTATTTATTTTGGGCGGAGAATCTATGTGTTTTTAAGATTTCTTCATCGTGTGCAAAAAAGGACGAGTCTGCAGATAGAGATCAAGATCGGGCTGAGAACCTGTAACGATTGCTTCCGTGATGATTTTGGCAAGCATCATGCTGTATACGGTACCGTTATCACCGTAGGCGTAGAGGAAGTAGCTGTTTGGGAAGGAATCATACATACCGATCATAGGCAGTCCATCGTGTGTTCCGCCATAAAAGGCTCCCAGGTAGAATTCCGGTTGGACGCGTATAGCAGGAAATAATTCATTGAACTCTTCGATCAGCTTGTCTTTTTTATGCATGATTTTTGAATCGCGGTCATCTGCATGCGTCGTATCCTCATCAAGACCGCCAATAATAATCCGGTTATCCTTCGTCGTACGCATATAGATATAAGGACGTGCGGTTTCCCAGATGAGTGTGCGTTTGTGCCAGGAGGCAAAATCCTCATCCGTTAGTTGATTGGTGATGACCGCATAGGAGCTGCTGATTACCGCGTTTTTTTCCTTTTTCGTCTCTAACGCCTCATAGCCCCCCGCAAAAATAACATAACGAGCATGGATGGCCCGCTGGTTATTTGTATAAAATGTTGATTGGTCATCTCGATACACCTCTCCGGTAACTTCTGTCTCTTCGTAGATACGTACTCCTCGACTGCGCGCTTTCTCTAGTAAGCCAAGCGTAAATGCGTAGGGATTAAGCTCCCCGTCATTTTTGATGTAAAGCGCCGCTCGCTTCGTAAACGGATACAGTCTGCCAATCTCCTCCTCGGTTATGTACTCTACATCGAATCCGTGCTTCTTTAGCAGCTCATACTCGCGCACAAGCTTGGTGACATCTTCTGGGTAGCTGGCATAATACAGGCTGTCTCTACGTGTGAATTCAGGATCAATAGGCAGAGAGACAGCAGCTTTCTCAATCTCATTGATTGCTTGTCGACACAGTGTAAGATGACGAAGGGTATAGCGTTCTCCAAACGTGTTTGCAAGCTCAAAGCACATTTTATCACCTGCGTATTGAATGAGCGCCGTGTTCGTGCTGGTGCTTCCGTATCCTATTTTTCTTTTATCTACGACGACTACATCAAGGTCGTGCTCACTAAGATAATATGCGCATTGAGCACCGGAGCTGCCACCGCCAATAATTAATACGTCACATTCGACATCCGCTTCAAGCGCTGGGTATACCGGAGTATCAGAAAGGGTTGTAGGCCAGTACAGCCTACCGCTTTGCAAATCCATTGTATCACCAACCTTTTTAAAATGTATTGTTGTTAAAGCATACTGATTAGTGTGGAACAAAAACTGAAATCCATGCGCCAAAACGCGTACAAACAAAAAGAACCCGGAAGAGACTGTACCGTCGCTCCGGGTGTGGGCTGGTTATTTCTTTTTCCCTTTTGGAGATTTTGAGCCGCGCCGTTTGCCGCAAGATGAACAAGCCATCTTCATCCCTCCTTTTGTCGTATCCATACAGTAAATGTAAAGAGCAGAAAAAAGGTTTGGACAAATTAGCCCTAGCTAATGCCCAAATCATATGCGGTAGCTTCAATATAAGAAGGTTTAATGACAATAGAATGCTTAGCCCCTTTGTTATTGAAAATTATAGTATTATGGTTATAGGTATTAAATCATCTAAAGATAGATTGTTTGCATACTAGGAGGGAAGGAAATGAAGACTTTAGGGGGGAAACTCAACGTAGTCCTTGGTATTATGATCACCTTTTTTTTATTAGCGGTGACAATACTTAACTATAATGGGGCAAAACAGGAGATTTTACGGGGATATGAACAGCAGGCAAACGGCAAGCTGCAAGTTATTACCGCTCGAATTGATGCATGGCTTACTTCGCATCAGCAGATTGTTGGTATGATTGCAGAGCAAGAGAACGTGCACAGCGCAAGCAGCGAGGCCGCGCGAAACGCTTATATAGAGGGCATTTCCAAGCGCTATTCCTTTTTTGAAACCATTGCTTTTTGCGACAGGAATGGAGATATTGTTTTACCGGATGGAAAGGGGAAGCGTGTTAATATTAAAGAGCGCGATCACTTTATCCGTACCATGAAAGGCGAGTCCGTGATTACAGATCCAATGACGTCCAAAGCAACGGGGAATGTGACGATCATGTTGACTGCTCCGGTAAAGAAGGACGGGCAGATTATCGGCTTTATTGTAGCATCGATTCCGATTGACGCATTGGTGAAGGTAATCATGGAAGAAAAACTTGGAGAGACAGGCTACCCGTTTGTTTTCATCAAGAATGGATTAGAAATTGCGCATAAGAATAAAGATTATATAATGAAACGAAACGTATACGAGACAGATATCCCGGAACTTACCGAGCTTGCAGACCGGGCGCTGAGGGGCGAGACCGGAAAGATTCGCTATGAGAAAGATGGAGAAGAGAAGTATGGGTATTTCTCAAAAGCAAAGAAGGTAGAATGGGGCATAGCCATCGTATTGCCTGTTGAGGAAGCGGAAGTAGGAGCCAAGCGTTTGTTCTATCGCAGTCTTCTGGTGAGCGGGGTGGCGCTTATTGCTTGTATGGTTGTTGTGTTCCTGATCCTGCGCAGATTGGTAGCACCGATTCGCGGACTAAGTGAAAGTGTGCAATACATTGCAGAAGGGGACTTAACGCATACGATTTCATCAAGCAGATCAAGGGATGAAGTGGGCCAGCTTGCCGCTGGATTCACGCAGATGACCGAGGGCATGTCACATGTACTTAACGAAGTGAAGCGTTCTACATCTACGCTCAATGACTCTGCGCGCTCATTAAACCGAATGAATGAAGATATGAAGGTATCGGCAGAACAGGTTGCGTGTGCGACAGAAGAGTTTACGAAGGGAGCGGCTGAAGTCTCAGCATCCATTCAGCATACCGCAGAGGATGTAGAAGAGATGAATGCAAGCATTCAAGCGATGGGAACGGTATTTATGGCTGTTCAATCTGATTCGCAGCAAGCACAATACACATCGACAGATGGCATGCATCAGGCAACGGATACATTAGCGCGAATGGAGCGGATTGCCGGTACGATTGAGAACAGTGCCATATCGATTCATCAACTCAGTGAGAAAACAAAAGACATCGAGGGCATTGTTACGGTCATTACTAATATTGCCAGCCAAACGAATCTTCTTGCGTTAAATGCGGCGATTGAAGCGGCTCGTGCCGGTGAGCAGGGACGAGGCTTTGCGGTGGTAGCAAATGAGGTGCGCAAGCTGGCTGAGCAGACGGCCGCAGCAGTTCAAGGCATCAGTGACATCGTTGCAGAAAATCAGCGTCAGATGCAGCAGGTGGTTATCGCGGCAGAAGAGGGAAGAGCGGAAGCTGCTGAAGGGGCGGAGTCGGTAAAACAGATGACGCGCTCTTTCCACCTGATTACCGATAAGATTGGTGAGATGGATGGCAATGTCCAGCGATTCAGCGAACTGTTAGCTGAACTCGCACAGAAAAGTACAGAGATCTCACACAACATAGAGAACGTATCCGCTGTGACACAGGAGTTCTCCGCAGGAGCCCAGGAGATTACGGCTTCTTCTGAGGAGCAATTATCTACGATGAGAAATCTTGCAGAAAGCGCCAAGCAGCTAGAAGACATGTCTGAGCAGTTGGCCGGTACAGTAAAAAGATTTAAAACAAACGCATAGGATATAAGAAAAAGCCGGTCAAAGGGACCGGCTTTTTCATCGTTCATATAAAAAGCGACTGGTTTAGAACGTAATCACACGAAAAGCGATGAGAAGCACTAAGGCAAGCAGAACGATAAGTCCGATCCAAAGAGCGCCTGCGCTTTCCTTTCTGGCAGTTTTGCTAAGAATCATTTCCATTACACCAATCATTAAGAACGCTGAAATACCCTTAATGATATAAGCAAGCGGGAATTGATAAGCAGAGAGCATTAACGCTCCGGTGATGATCATGACAAGAGCAATCAGTCGGAAGATCATCCGGACAATTTTTTGCGCCTTCATCTTTCCTGCTTTGCTGAGCAAGTAGCTTAGGATAAAGAGGAGCAAAATCCAAAACCAAGAATCGGCATGAATTCGCTGTAATATCATAACTACATCTGATGACACGATAGAATTCCTCCTGGGATTGAATAATATATCCCAAGTATACCCCTTTTACACTACAAGGATATGAAATAACCTTAGAATTTTTTTGACGAAATTGTGACGATAAACGGTTTTAGTGTGTTTTTTTAGGCCGCGGCACAGGGTGGAAGATAGGACGGGCAGCGTACGTGGAGGACCTGATATCTGGAATGCAGAATGGACCTTTCTTTTTAGCGGGTTTGCCGGGTACGTCAACCTGCTGGCGCTGTAGAATTTTTACGTATAGGTCCACGACCATGATTTCTTTTATCGTATCAAAAGCATAATGTTCTCCGCAAAAGCGCCCTTTCTTCTCTTCTACGGTATCAAGTTCGATAACCTGTGCATAAATCAGCTCACAAAAAGGTTTCTCAGCGAAGTGCTGTCGATTGAGAAAAGCACTTTCTTTACTGTGCGTATGCATTCCATGTTTTGAAGAAAAGTGGATGTCTCCCTGCGGCTGCGGATCGTAGAATGTAAGTCCTTGTATGGGGACGCTTGTTTTGATTTCAGTGGCGCACTCAAACGGTATGTCTGTCGTTAAATGATCAAGCCCGCCGGAGATACCATCGTCATCCACACATTTTATGTCAGCGAATTCGATCGTTTTACGCACGAATCCACGAATGAACGCTTTAATTGTATGCGCATCATTAAACGGAAGGATTTTGCACTGCTTGATATGGACATCCTTTTCAATTTTTCTAATAGAGATAGCTGCTCTGGGCAGACGGACTATGGCTTCAATATTTACCTGCACCCGCGCTTCTGTGAGCACAACAGGTGTTTTTACGACCAGCGGGCCGGGTACACCCGTTGCGGGCCATTCGCTGCTTGGACATTCGGATATCGTTTCAACGCTGATGATCTTATGCCGGCATGGATCCTCCATCTCTTGAGATGAATTATCGTAATTGTTGTCTTGGTAGGACACTGCATATCCTCCTTTTCTGTTTCCTTTACCTTACAGTAGTAAATGCAGAGATAATAAAAAAGGGTATAGGCAAACGCCCATTTTTTTACCGTTTAACCCAAATAAAATGGTAAAATATTCATATTATGTCGTGTTAGATGGAGGAGAATAGTGATGAGAGAGAGTTGAGCGAAGAATCAAGAAGTACGCTTGCATTACATTGATGCACAGGCAGAGATGGGGGCTGTACCGGCTTTAGTGATCTGTCCGGGGCTATCAGAGCCGGCTGAGAATTATAGGCCGATCTTATCCGCACTTACGGAGCGGCGAACCATCGCCCTATCCTTTCGCGGTCGAGGAAAAAGCGACGCGCCTAAAACGGGATATTCGCTAGAGCAGCATATAGAAGATATCAGAAGTGTAGTGAAGAGCGCACAGCTACCTGCGTTTTATTTACTGGGATATTCGCGTGGGGTCTCGTATGCGTTAGGATTTGCTCTGCGCTATCCTGACCGTATCAAAGGGCTTATTTTGGCTGAATATCCGGCAGAACATAAAAAGATGCCGCATGGCTGGGCAGATGAATACATGGCAAGCTATTGGGGAGAGCAAAAGGGATCGGAGCTGATGAAGGCGCATGTTGTCAACGGGATCGAGCAGGATGCGCGGCAAGTTGATTTCTGGGAAGTGCTGTCGCAGGTGAGCTGCCCAGTTCTGCTGCTGCGGGGAACAGGCATCGAGTCATTGCTATCTGCGGAGCAAGCTGCACGCTATATTCAGTGTTTATCACAGACAAAGGTGCAGCTTGAAGTATTTGAAGGAGCGGGTCATACAGTAAAGGAATTCGATCTAGATCGGTTTGTTCGTACAATCCGCGAATTTCTTTTCGGTATAGAGGCAGAATTATCAAGCGATAAATTTCAAAAATGAAAACATATATTTCAAATAAGAAAATAAAAGAACAGATCAAAAAAGAAAATAGCGAGAAATAAGGCAGTTTCTGTTGGTATTGTATTTGCAAAATAAAAAATTATATGAAAAGATAAAAACATTACAACAAGAGAGGAGTCGCTCATGAAAATCGAGTACAAATACACGTTTGACGCACCGAGAGAGATTGTCTGGAAAGTGATTCAAGATCAGGATGCGCTTCGCAGCTCGCTTCCAGGCTGCAAGTCATTCGAAAAGGGAGACGGCGATGTGTACCATGCTGAAATGGGGGTTAGCATCGGCCCGGTAAAGGGGGTATTTACCGGAGAGGTCCAGCAGGTGAATCAGGAGGAGCCCGAATCATACCGGCTATTGGTACGCGGCAAAGGGAAGCCAGGCGAGATTGATGCCGTGGCTGACATGAAGCTCGATGAAGCAGAAGAGAAGACAAATCTTACGTGCAGTGCAGAAGTTCAGGTAACGGGCGTGCTTGCTTCGGTTGGACAGCGCATCATGAACGGGGCAGCCAAGGTGGTGCTCAGCCAATTCTTTAAATCAATGGATAAGGAAATGAAGCAGCGTCAGGCATAACAACGAAAGGACAAGTATATTAAATCGGAGGTGGATCGTGTGTCTCAAGAGAAAATGAAAATATCAGTTACTGTGAATGGAACACCGCGTACAGCGGAAGTTGAGCCGCGTATGCTGCTTGTACATTTTTTACGCGATACGCTGGATTTAACGGGAACGCATGTTGGTTGTGATACGACCCAATGCGGAGCGTGTACGGTCATGTTGAACGGAGAGCCGGTCAAATCATGTACGGTGCTTGCCGTTCAGGCAGACGGCGAGCAGGTAATGACGGTGGAAGGACTTGGGGATATGGAGCAGCTTCATCCCATTCAGCAGGGCTTCTGGGAGAAGCACGGCCTGCAGTGCGGCTTCTGTACACCGGGTGTCATGATGGCTACTGCGGGACTTCTAAAGGAGAATCCGAATCCGACAGAAGAAGAAATTCGGGAGGGACTTGAAGGAGTTATCTGTCGCTGTACGGGCTATCAATATATCGTAAATGCGGTACAGCATGCCGCCGAGCTGATGAGCGGCGGCGAGGTGAAGAAGGACAAAGGCGAAACATTACATACGGGAGGTGGCAGATAAGCATGGCAAGCATGATTGGAACTCGTCTTAAGCGTAAGGAAGATCCGAGACTTCTTACGGGAAATGGGAATTTCATCGACGACATGAAGCTGCCCGGCATGCTCTATGCTTCCATTCTGCGCAGTGCACATGCCCATGCTCGTATTAAGCGAATCGATATCAGCCAGGCGATTGCACATCCTGGGGTTGTGGCGGTGTATACGGGTAAAGATTTGGCAGGGAAAATGAAGTCGATACCTACTTCCTGGTATATTCCAGAAAGCAATCTAAAAGCAAAAGACCGCAGCCCGCTTGCAGTCGATAAGGTGCTGTATGCTGGTGAAGGGGTTGCTATGGTTATTGCCGAAGATCGCTATACAGCCTATGATGCTCTAGAATTGATCGAGGTAGAATATGAAGAATTGAAGTCTGTTACGAATCAAGAGAAAGCGCTTACAGATGAAGCGCCGCTTGTACATGAAGATGTAGAGAACAATTTGGCATTTCACTGGAAGGCGGGAGCGGTACCGGACGAGATATTTGCGAATGCTGAAGTCATTGTACGGGAGCGGTATTATGAGCAGCGGGTTATACCGAATCCGATGGAGACGCGAGCGGCTTTAGCCCAATACAATCCGGGAAGCGGAGATATGACGCTTTGGTGTACCTCGCAGAATCCGCATATTCATCGCATGGTCTATTCGGATGTGCTGGGGATTCCTGAGTCCAAGCTGCGCGTGATTGCGCCTGATGTTGGGGGCGGGTTCGGTGCCAAGATTGGTGTATATGCTGATGAAGCGGTTGTCGCTTATGCGGCTCGCGCTTTAAAGCGGCCAATAAAATGGATCGAAGACCGCAAAGAGCATTTTATGGCAACCAACCATGCGCGTGATGAAATCATTGAAGTGGAGATGGCCGGTAAACGGGATGGCACCATTCAAGCCATTCGTATTCGTAATACGGCAAACATGGGTGCTTATTTATCAACGATGGGAGCGGGGGTGCCGACTATTTGCTTTGGTCTGATGGTAACCGGTGCATATGATATCCCGCATGCATCGGTTGATGTATTCGGTGTGTATACGAATACGACACCAACCGATGCGTACAGGGGAGCCGGCAAACCGGAATCTACCTATCAGATTGAGCGGACGGTTGACGCATTTGCTAGAGAAATTGGAATGGACCCGGTAGAGATTCGCCGCAAGAACCTTGTGCCGAAGGAAAAGTTCCCCTATGATACGGCGATGGCGATTACGTATGATAGCGGCAATTATTTATTAACGCTTGATAAAGCGCTGGAGATGGCCGACTATGAAGCACTGCGCAGCAAGCAGGATGAGCTGCGCAAGCAGAACCGCTATCTTGGCATTGGTATCTCTACGTATGTTGAGCTGTGCGGCCTTGGACCGTCTAAGGTTGCAGGAGCCATCGGCCTGCAGTTCGGTCAGTGGGAGAATGCGACCGTCCGTGTGCATCCGTCAGGTAAAGTGACCGTGTTCACCGGAGCTTCTCCGCATGGTCAAGGGGAAGAGACGACATTCGCCCAAATTGTGGCAGAGAAATTCGGTGTTCCGGTTGATGACATTGAAGTCATTCATGGAGATACGCAGAGCGTGGCAATGGGCTGGGGGACATATGGTTCTCGTTCAACACCCGTTGGAGGCGCGGCGGTGGAGATCGCGGCGGAGCGTGTTATGGAGAAAGCGAGAAAGATTGCTGCCCATGAGCTTGAAGTGGCAGTGGAGGATCTCGAATTCTCAGAGGGAGCGTTCCGGATTAAAGGGGTGCCTGGACATCAGCGAACATTCCAGGAAATTGCCCGGTCGGCCAATATGGCATGGAATCTCCCAGAGGGGCTGGAACCGGCACTTGAGGCGCAGTCGTTCTTTGATCCATCCAATTTTGTGTATCCGTTTGGAGCGCATACTTGTGTGGTTGAAGTGGATGCGGATACCGGAGTCATTGAGCTTGTGCGCTATATTGCAGTT